>NZ_JACJSM010000004.1 GCF_014698145.1 Oscillatoria sp. FACHB-1406
AGTCTCCAGGATTTTTTGACGAAACTCCGTCGAATAGGCTTTCATAATGGCATTTCTAACCTTCTCTTTGACTGTACCTCACTCACGTGAAAATTGCTATAGATTCTGAAAATAACTTGATTTTTCGTTACGATAATACCGAACATCACCGCAAACTTAATCTTCCGACTTTCCCCCATCATAAACACGATCGCAGCGAAGACAATGTTATCGGCTCAGATGCCCCCTTTCTAATTGATGTCCTTAAAGAAATCGAAAATATTCGGGAATAGGAAAACTAGAAACCCATTTTTATGAAGAAACCCTTGTCGGACACACAACTATAATTTCAGAGTATCGAGTGAAATCATCAACATTAAAAGTCAGAATATGAGTCATGCCGCGAACCAGCATCGCTGCGACTAATCGGGCATCATGAACGTTAACACCACTGACTTTGTAAGTTATTACTAAACGCTCCCATTCTCGATAAATTGGAGGCGTATCTAACAAAAGAGGAAACAGGGTCTTTATGCGATTGATTTCGGCTTCAGCTTGAACCGTATTATACCCTAGTCCATTTCTATCTTTTGGGCGAGTACAAACGTTCCAGAGTTCTATCAAGTTTTGGGGTACAATATAAATTTCTTCTCCTCTATCTCGTAGTGTGGTGAGAGAATTAACTGCATCAAAATTCATCGGATGAATGATATCAATGCTTCGCAGCAGGACATTAGTATCGACTAAAAAGGACATCTAGCCTCTTTCTCCATAAATACTCTCCCGACTGATAGCTTCATCCGGAAGAGTAGGGAGATTCAATATTCTGTGACTTTCTACCCAATCCCTAAAGGCAAGCGACCATTCTTGGGGAGTCGCAGTCGCGTAAAAAGGAGAATCTACATTAACAACTAACTGCTCTAACAAAGAGTTTAGTAAAGGCTTAACTTGGGCAGAGGTACGATTTGTAATCCGCTCTATCGCACAGGCAATGGATTGAATCTCTTGTTGATTTTTCTGCTGAAAGTTATCCCAAGTGAATATTTCTGCATTTGGATTCATAGCACTTACGTTAATTCTGTCGATTTTAGCCCAGTCGAGTTTGCCGCAACATTTCACGCAAGCTTTCGCGCTAGGAGGGAGGACACTCGAACTTCTTCGCTTCCAGTTTATCGCAGCAGAGAACGAAGTAGGAAAATGCTGAGCGGGCGTGGGATACGGGGAAATTGGGATGGGGATGACGCGCTTGGCTTTGAGAGGGGAAACCTAAAAGCCGTTTTTTTTGAGAATGAAATTATAAAATCGAGCGATAAGCGGCTAAAGTTTCTAGGGCGGTTTTTTCCCAAGAAAAGAGTTTCGCTCTCTCTCGTCCTTTCTCAATTAAAGTTTGTCGCAGTTGCGAACTTTGGAGAACGTTAAAAATTGCCTCAGCTAACTCTAAAGGTTCGTCGGGGTTGACGAGTAGGGCTGCATCGCCCGCTACTTCGGGGAGGGAGGAAGTGTTCGCCGTGACGACGGGCGCGCCCAGTGTCATGGCTTCGAGGACTGGCAAGCCGAACCCTTCGTAATGGGAGGGGTAAACGAAGACATCGGCGTGTTGGTAGAACCAGGCGACATCGTTATCGCTGAGGTAGTTGAGGTGATGGATTTCGTGGGAGTAGGGAGAACGCGCGATCGCGTCTAAAATCGGTTCGTACTTCCATCCCTTCTGCCCGATGAGAACCAACTGCTGCTCGATGCGGTATTTTTGTTTGAGATAGTTAAACGCTTCGACAATCGCGACGATATTTTTGCGCGGTTCGAGAGTGCTGACGAAGAGGAGGTAAGGGCGCGAGAAGTTGTAGGGGGCTTGGGGTTGGGGGAGGGAGGCGAGGAGGGGTTGTTCGCCGGAGTAGCGACTGGCGAGGGGCGTTACCCATATGCGATCGGGGTCGAAGTTGAGGTATTCTACAATATCGCGCTTGGAGCTTTCGGAGATGGTAATTACCAAATCCGTCCACTCTAGACAGCGTTGAATGCGTTTAAAGTAGGTTTTGACAACAGAGTTAATGTATTGGGGGTATTTCGCACAGGTAAGATCGTATATCGTCATCACCTTAAGCGGGTACTTGTATGGATAAACGTTGTAGTTGGTGCCGTGGAAAATGTCAGGTGAGTTAAGACTAGACTCGAAACAGAGGGGGAATATGAATGGGGCGCGATCGAGCAATAGATTAGAAATTCTGACCGGCAGGGGCAGCAAATAACGGTGAGAATAGGCATCGAGAAAATTAGGAAGTTCAAGCTTCCCTCGCAGCCAATTTTTGAGACCGGGTTGATAGGCGATCGATAATTCAAAGTTTTCTTTTGTTTGGATAGCATCAAAAAAATAAATTAAATTTGCAATATATAAACCAACTCCACTAGGACGAGGAGTAAGAGCAGTCACGTCAATTGTGCAATAAAACATCAATTAGAATTTGAGCCTGTGAATACAGTCGTGTAAAAGGAGATGAATGTATAATTATTCACCTTTATCAATTCTATTGACATTCACTTACGAGTGGCTTACAATGGCGCGCAGGTGTGAGCGAACGGTGAGATAAAGGCTATGCAAGTACAAATTGAAGATCGAAACTATAAAGTAAAAGACTATCTAGCACGGTCGAAGGATTTTTATAGTTTAACTAAATACCAACTGGTTTTAAACTGGCTGCCTCGAGAAAAAGAATTAAGAATTCTTAATGCGGGCTGTGGCTCTGGCGAAATGAACTTGCTTCTTGCTCAAAACAAGTCTTGGAAAATCGATGCTTTAGATATTGATGAAGCAGCAGTTAGCCTCTCTAAAGTTCTCAAAGAAAGAGCAGGAATTGATAACCTTCAAGTCTTTCACTCTAGCATAGAAGATTTTCAGTCTCCCCATCTCTACGACGTTATTGTGTCCAACGATGTTTTAGAGCATATTGAGGATGATGCGCGTGCTTTAGAAAAACTGCATTCATTGCTGAAACCCAATGGTTATCTCTGCATCTCTGTTCCAGCATTCCAAATTCTTTTTGGCTATCACGATAAAATGTTAGGGCATTATCGTCGATATAGTTGTGAAACTTTGGCTAACAGAGTATCCAAATTTTTTGATATTCGGAAAATCCGTTATTTCGGACTAGTTCTCATACCTATTGTTATGCTCTACAGTTGTTTGCTTAAAAAACAGTATCCAGTCGAGCGAGTTTCGTACAAGTCCTTGCCGACAAAGTTAATTAAAAGCATTCTCAATTTGGAAGCCAAATTTGGCAGTCCTATTGGAATATCGTTGATTTTATTAGCCAGAAAAAGTTAGAAAATCTGCTGGGGGGACAAGCACCTTTGAAGCCGAAAAGAGTAAGCCTTTCAGGTTCAGATTGCTCGAAAACATACTGAGCCTTTTTAGCGGGATTTTAGGGATAGAAATATTATGAAATCGTGCTCGCATCGTTGGAAGGATCCGAAAAATGCTCGTACCTTTGCTAAATCAATTAAGCCTAGTTAAGATGAGATTTATTTAGTGCAATATCAGTAAGAATTGGTATGAGTATGCCTCCCAAGCTTATCTAGAAAACTTGTCTCATATCTACTAAAACTTATAAAAGTAACTTTTTAAAATCTTATTGAATTATTGTAATCTGACTCTCTAGCCAAGGAGAGTCAAAAGTTTGAGGTTCTTCAATTAATCTAATCGATGAAATTTTTAAAGATTTTTTAAAGGTGACTAAATTTCTAACCGGCTGTTTATCAATTTCTTGAACAATATTTTCATCATTATTAATTAGTATTTTGAAATAAGTTGGGTAGTTAGGAGGAATCCATAATGAGTTAGAATTTATTAGCTGTAACGCTTTTATCTTGTTGTTATTTTTGAAATCAATCTTTAAACAAGCCGGTGCGTTTCCTGATGCTTCTCTAAAAATTGTGTATTGCTCGGAACTTACGACTTTAGAGTAGCAAGTAAAAAAAGGTGATAAACTTATTATCAAACATAAAACAATTAAGATTTTATATGTAATTTTATATTGTATTACCGAACTAATAACAATAATTGTTGTTAGCAAAAAAGTTCCTATTAATAATTGAGTAATTGTTTGGTTGTATCCAAACGTTCCTAGAGTTGTGATATCCGAGGGTAAAATTAGTCCGAAGTTAATTGGTATAATTTTAAATAACTTAATGTAAGTTAACGAATTTAATCGGTTTTCTAAATACGAATTAGGACTAGTTATGAAAAATATAAAATTAATGATGTTGATGATAAACAATGGAATTATTGGTAAATAGAAAAAATTCTTTTTTGAATTATAGTACATCCAACAATATAATCCAATACTTAAGAATGGAATGGCCGCTACCCAAAATCTAGCTGTCATAGATTCTGATGCTAATCCCCAAATAAAAGTGATGACATATAGGAAAAGTAGCGACAATGCTTGAATGGCTAGTCTATTTTTCTTTAAGCAACCGATGATTAATCCAGGAAATCCGAACAAGAGAATAGGAGAATACGCTAAAAGTCCATGTTGTGAACTAAAAAGTTGCATTCCAAGGCGTTCAAAAAAAGTATCTATAGCTGGAGAAAAGGGCGCACTTGCACTGCCAGTGATTGAACCAAATAAATAAGTTTGATACTTCACAAAACAACTGTAACCTAGAAATACCAATATTACTTGAATAACTATTTGTAACTTGTCTGTACTTTTTGATTTCTGATGTTTATTTAAAATATTGGATGCAAAGATAAATCCTACTAATCCTAAAGATACCAATAAACATCTAATGTGAATAAAAGGTAGTAATATAGCAAAAAAAAGTGATAAATATTGATTAAATAATTCAAATTCTTCTTTTTTATCTTTATTTATAAAAAATAAAGATAGAGTGATGCAACTCATTAGCATAACTTCTGGATAAATAAGCTTCAAATATGCAATTAAAGGTAGTGAAAACGAAATAGAAGCAATTGTAAGTTCACTAAAATAGCTATTATTATTTTTGAAATCATTAAAGTAGGAATTAAGTAAATTGTATAAACAAATTATTCCTATAATGCCTAATGTAAAATTAGCCCAACGAGCTATTTCTAAATTGAAATTAGCTAGTAAAGAACCATATAGTAAACTGGATGCGATAGTTTGCCTGGGCTTATCGAGCTTTCCGAACGTAAAAAAATTGAATTCATGCTTTTCTAGAAAGTTCGCCCAAGTAGCTTCACTTGGATAAAACTTAAGATTGGTAAAAATCCCTAAGCCTTGGTATATATATGTTGGTTCGTCTCCGGTACATATTAATTTTTCAATTAAAATATGTATAATTATAAGACTTAAAAGCAAGAAAAATATAAATTTCTTTTTTTTATCTAACTTAATAAAACTCATATTTTTTCTGAAAATTGAGCGATAACTTTAGACCATAAATAACTCGATTTCACATGGCTGTCACCCTGGTTTCCCATTTTCTTTTTGAGAACACCGTTGATTACTTCTAAACAAACAGTAAATTCTTCTCGATCGCAATACCATAGCCCACCATTCGCGCGCCGACATTGCCCCACTAAAACATCGCACCTCCCATTAACTAATACAGCTTTCCCCATCGTCCAGGCTTCCAATAAAACAATCGACAGGCTTTCGTAGGGCGAAGGCATAACGAGTAAATCGCAGGCAGCAAGAGCATCCCATTTCGTTTGCTCGTCCACGAAACCCAAAGCAATAATATCGGGGTGTTCGGGAATTGTCATGACTGACTTCCCTAACAAGACTAACTTTCTGGGCTGAGACTCCTGACTGCGGAGGTAGATGAAGTAGTCGAATAACTCCTGGCAGCCTTTGGATGGATCAATTCTGCCAATATACAGTAAAAAGGGATCGCGAATGTTATATTTTTGGCGAAATCGTTCTGCGTTGTAACTATCGGGTGGTTCAACACCGACTCCAATAACGGGGCCGTCGATGCCGAGGTGCGGAAAGCGTTTTTGGATGAAGCTTTTTTCTTCGGGAGTATTAAAAATAAAGCCGCGCGGTTTTTTGAAAAATTCGTCCCACATCGTCATGTAAATCGTCCATTCGTCGTGGGCGAGGGGTTCGAGGTAGGCTTTTTCGGCGACGAGAGGAAGGATAAAGTAGGTTGTGGCGTAAAGATAACCAAAAAAAATGAAAGCGTCGTAATCGTTATGATGTTTGCTCACAAAGTCAATCAGGTCTGTGGAGAGGGGACCTTGGGTTTTCATCCAAGTTTCTTGTTCTTCTAATGAAGCGGTTTTAAGACGGGGAGCAAGCTTTTCGGAGAGTCGGTTAAAGGCTTTGACGTTACGCTTTTGGCTGACACGGAATCGCCGAACTTTTGCCCCTTTAATGACTTCTACTCCAACGGGATAATGATTCTCCCAAGTCATGTAATCGAGAGCGCAGGTGGTGAGAATTTCGACTTCCCAATGTTGCGCCATGTGCTGGGCAATTTTAAGGCAAAGATTTTCGGCTCCCCCACCGACTTCGGTTCCGCAACGTTGAACGACAAAGGCAACTTTGGTCATTATTCTAATTCTTCTGGAGGATAGCTGCGATAGAGAAATGAAGGTTTTTTGGAATGACCGGGCTGGGAATTTATCGCCTTGACAAAAAGGTATTGTCCTAAGTCCTGTTCTCGTGCTTGAAGAACGGGTTTCAGTTTGGAGAGTGCAATATAATTTCCAGCATTATTCTGATGAACGTCAGCACTAAATAAGGTCTCGATCTCAAATCCTAAATAAGTTAATAATAAATAAAGTTCGTGCTTATTATATTCCCGATTGTGTCTGCCGTAGGGGCCGTAGCCTGAATAAGGATCGTAGATGTTTGCGCCTGCTATCATTTTTGCAACATTTTCTAAGCGGCTGACGTTAGGCGTTGTTAAAATTAGCGCTCCGTCCGGTTTTAAGATACGTTTGATTTCTCGTAAAACGGCAACGGGATCGAGAAGGAGATGTTCGATAATTTCGCAAAAAAAGACGACATCAAATTGGCTCTCTTGAAATGGGAACTTTTCTTGTTCGATATTGAAGTGGTAGGATTTTAACTCAACGCGATTATGCTTTTCAGTCTTAAAATCTCGAAAATTTACAGACTGGGAAACCAGCGAGTCTAATTCAGAGCCGAAGTAGTTGGCTAATGTGAGTTGTAGGGGTGAAAACTCTCGAAGCAAAAAGGTGGTAAAGTAAGGATTTGCACCGAGTTCGAGGGCTTGCCCCGACAAATTCCTAGCGAGTCCATAGGTATAAACAAATCGCCTGAAGTCTTGAGTGCAGTAATTTGCCATTTCCTGGGGCGGTGCATCGGAAACTAACACGGATTGAAGGAACTGAAAAAGTTGCCCTTCGCTAACCCCTTCAGGCAGGGGAAGTGGGGGGCAAAGCGGGAACATATCTTCTGAATTTCCTGCGAGATTTTCCTTCAATTTTCGTTTGGCTTTCCCTAGGGAGCGACGAAAGCTACTGACAAAACTAGGCTTCATACTCTAACTTTGTTCTAATTGATGGATCAGTCGGTCTATGTCTTGGCGCACGTTAGCGAGTAAAAAGCGATCGCGCTCCTTTCGCTGAGATTTTACCACCCGATCGCGCCATTCCCTCTCCCATACCAATATTTTTGCCAGCGCCGCCACCTCCAGCAAATTGTCCTTACTAAAAAACATTACTCCCCCACCTTGCAGCGTTTCCGGAACGGCACTGCTTTTATAAGCGAGAACGGGTATATCGAACCACATCGCCTCCACTAACGGTACGCCGAATCCTTCATGCTCGCTCATCGACCAGAATAGGTGAGCAGTGCGATAAAAGGCAAGCAGTTGCGCGTCGTTAACTTTCCCGGTAATCCAAACGCGCTGCTGCAATCCCAACTCTTCAATTAACTTCAGCAGATAGCAGTAGTAGGGTTCGCGTTCGCTCCCCCACCCAACCAAAATCAGACGCGCTCCTGAATCCATCGTCAGGTATTCGGCGAATGCGCGCACCAAGTCATCCTGTTTCTTATTAGGAGCAATTCTACCAACAAATAGGAGATTTCTCTCACCGTCTTGGAGTCGTTCCATTAACTCCGTATCCGGCGCAATATCCCACTTACCGGGGTCTACAATAATAGGAAGGACGCTCGGTTCCTGAAAGCCCGCAGCCGCGAGTTCGGAAGCGTTGTAGGCGGAGTCTCCCACCGATAAGGAAAAAGCCGTCGCGAGGGCAGAAAGTTCCTGACGACCTCCTTCGAGCAGTTGAGCAAATTGAGGGTCGAAGGGGTGAAAAAATTCGGCAGGGGTAATATTGTGATAAATCAAGCCTTTGGGTGCGGGATGGCTGATGGCTAAAGGCGTGACTTCCGAACCGATAGAATGATGATAGAGAAGTCCTGCATTTGCATCCAGTTTAGTTTCGGTTAATAGTTTAACTTCGCTCAACACTCGTTCTTCGACGTAACGAACAAAAATTTCAGACTCATATCCCCGATTGCGAAGATATTGGCGCACATTCAGCGCTTGATTGGAAATCGCATCGCCGTAGCTGAAGTTAGGAAGAAGTTGGTGAATAGCTTGAAGCTTTCGCGGCACAGAAGAAACTGTTTGAATAGGAGTTCTGTCCCCGAAGAAATGCGTTCCTAATTTTAATAAAATACTTTTACTATCAGAACTTGCACTTTCATCGAGCAATCCTAACGCGCCTTCGTAGCGCTCCATCACCTTATCCCAAACGGCGCAATTTTCAGCGTAAATATAACCTCGTTTCCCAAGCTCTGACAGTTCTAAAGGGTTTAAACAGTCAACCGTTGCAAATACCTCCGCCCATTCTGCCTCCGTCTCTGCCAACCAACCCCCACCGGCGGCTGAAACTGCCATTGCTGTTGCTAAGCAATCTCGATGGGCGGCTACAGGGCGTTCTTTAAACCACGCTTCCATAATAACGCGGGAATAACTTTCGTTGCGGCTCGGTTGAAATAGGGCTTGACAATTTTCCAGTAATGCTATCTTTTCGGCTTCTTCAACTAACCCCAAATCGACAATTCCTACGGTTAAATCTTGATACGATACATTACCCGGACCGGCTAGAACAAGTTTGAGCAGTGAATCGGGATATTTTTCTTTAAAAATCGTGTAAGCTCGAACGAGGAGATCGGTATTTTTGGTAGAGTCGCGACGACCGAGACAGAGAATAAATGCTTCCTGTTGAGGTGCAAAATTACCGATCTTTTCGATAATGTCTCGCGATTCTAGGTTAACTTCTACCCCCGCTCCAGCGACAATACTTTTATTATGGATGCCCGGACCGAAAAGCTTGCGAGCGAGTTGAGCTTCTCCTTCGCTGATGAAAAGCAAACCTTTGGCACGATGAAAAATGTCGGCAACTTCAGGAAGGTAGGCGTAAACTTCATCGTGCAGGCAGGGCTGAAGATAGGCGCGCTCTGCAACGAAGGGTAAACCGTTTAGGATAATGCCGTAAAGGTAAGGTAAAAAAATGAAAGCGCGATAGTCGCGGGCGTGTTGGCGGAGATAGTGAAGGAGTTTATCGGAGTTAATATTTTGGGCGGCGAAGATGGCGGATTCGGCGGCGGAAACGGGGGAAACGCCAATTTTTAGGCGATGGCGCTCTATCCCTAGCATGACGCTGTTCGCTCGGTCAAAAGCACCCGCATCGCGCTTGTTAACCGGAAAGCGACGAACTTTCAGACCTGCTTCGCGCGTCACGCCTGACCGATAATAATTCTTTTCCCAATTGTCTTGAAAGGCGCGACAGCAAGTGGTGAGAACTTCAACGCGATGCCCCCGGGCGGCAAGGCGCGTGGCGACTTGATAGGCTTGTTGTTCTGCGCCGCCTTTTAATTCTTTGCCCCACCAAGGAGTTACGACAGCAATGGGTTGCATGGTTTATATCCAATGACAGCGTAATCTTGCGGCCCGTAGAAGTATTCGTTGAATCGCTGAGTTAGTTCTTCGGCACCTTCAATTTTTAGAGCTGCATTATAGGGATGCAGCGGTAAGATTTCGACGGCATCAAAGCCCGCATTATCCAATACAAACTGCACGAGCTCTCCGGGTAAGGGATTGCGATGTGTAGGATCGAGGTAAAAGGTACGACTGCTAACGAGGACATTTTGGGGATTCGGGGTTTCAAAAATGGCAACACCGCCCGGTTGGAGGACGCGGAGGGTTTCTTGCAGCAAGCGTAGAAGGGCGGGAAAGGGAAGGTGTTCGATGATGTGAAAGCCTGTTACGGCACTCAGACTATTATCGGGTAAGTTACGGAGGTGCGCGATCGCGTCGGCTTCATAAACTTCCAAATTCCGACTGCGGCACTCCTCCAACATGACTTGATTGAGATCGATTCCTTTAGCTTTATAGCCCTTATTTTGCAGCAATTCCAGCCATTCGCCGCGCCCGCATCCTAAATCCAATATTTCATTCGCTTGGGCTGGGTTTGCACGCTCGATATACGGCAGGTACACTGCAAGACGTTCGGCGATCGCATTATAGCTTCCCCTAAATCGTTCTTCAAACGCAACGTAGAACGCATCGAGTAAATGGTCTTCCCCAGCCGAAGATGAGGAAACAGACGATGTTGTTGCTTCTCCACCTGTTTGGGAACGGAGAGATTTGAGTAGGTCAGCATAAGCTCGTTGACTGTGCGAAAGTTCGAGTTGAAGAGCTTTGATTTGATGATTTAGCTTTTGTTCTAAGGCTTGATGTCTTTGTTCTAAGGCTTGATGTCTTTGTTCTAAGGCTTGATGTCTTTGTTCTAAGGCTTGATGTCTTTGTTCGTGTTTTTGCTCTAAGGCTCGATTTTTTTCGCTAGCAATCCGTTCTAGCTCTCCAATCGCCTCAATTAAATCTTGGTTAACAACTTGCTGCTTTTTAAAAGTAAAGTTATAAAGCTTTAGTAAAGTTTTTCTGATTTTTTCTTGATTGAAAGGGAATCGATTGAATTTATTGGGTAATTTCTCGAGATTTTGAGAATTTATTCTGGCATCTTCTAGCAATGATTCAAATCGACTCATAGAGAGCGATCGAGCGAGCAAGGAATTGTCTCCTATCGAAGTATCGTTAGAAGTAATTTGTTTTGACTTACGACGAGCAACCTCTTCCCTTACTTGCTCCATCAACTCGTCTACATTGATTTCCGAATTATTATTATCTATCATAAAGGGTTTTCGTCTCTGTTAAAAGAAGCGAGCACTTGCTCATCTTTTCCCAATTTTTTTTGTATTCCCACTCCCAAAAGTGCAGAATTTTGCGGTTCGATTGAAGCGCGAGCATCTAAATCAATCAAGCCATCGCATTGCGTGGGATTAATGACTTCTAACAAAACTAAATCATCTAGCCAGTCATAACTAATTCCTTCAGAAGAATGCAGCCCTATCGAAACTGAATAGAGTCCTTTATTTAAAAAACAAGGCATTTCAAAGGTGACGACCATCGTTTCCTGCTGAGTTAAGCAAGGAATCGTCATTCCTAAAAGGCGAGTGTTTGTTCCGTAAAGAATAACTCCAGTTAATGTTCTTAAAGAAAAACCAACAATAAGGTCGTCAATAGGAGAGTTCGCTTCTAAGGTAACTTGAATTTTAAAACTCGAACCGGTTGCCACTTTTCCTTTTAAGTTAACACCCACAAGATCGGTAACGATCGCGGATTTAATCATCGCGATCGCGTTACCATGTCGGTGATACTCTTCACTCCGTCCATCATCAGCTTCCCGAGCGGACGGCTCATCAGTTGTCGGAGATTGGGTATATTCGCTGGAGTTATCCGAACTTAACAGAGCAATATAGCGATCCGCGACATATTTGGGCGTACCTCGAGCGAAAATTTCCCCGCTATGGAGCAAAATTGCGCTCTGACACAGAAATTTGACGTTCGATAAGTCGTGGGATACGAACAGCAGCGAAATCCCCTCATCTTGCAGTTGTCGGATTTTTTTCATGCAGCGAGCTTGGAATCTTGCATCGCCCACCGCTAGAGCTTCATCGACGATGACAATTTGCGCGTCGATGTGCGTGGCAACAGCAAAAGCGAGGCGGACTGCCATACCGCTAGAATAGGTTTTGAGCGGTTGGTCGAGAAAATCGCCAATATCCGCAAATCCAGCAATACTATCAAATTTGGCTTCGATTTCTTTTTTGGTCAATCCTAAAATCTGACCGTTGAAAAAGACGTTTTGTCGCCCGGTAAATTCTGGATTAAAGCCGCTACCGAGCTCGAGCAGGGCAGAAACGCGACCTTTCACTTCCATAGTCCCCGTTGTAGGAGTCAGCGTTCGCGCGATAATTTGCAGTAGCGTGCTTTTACCCGAACCATTTTGCCCGACGATGCCGAGGGTTTCGCCTCGGGCGACTTCGAGGTTAATATTTCGCAGCGCCCAAAACTCTTTGCCGCGTTTGCTTCCCGGTAGCAAAATGTCTTGCAAGCGATCGCGAGAACGCTGGTAGCAGTGGTAACATTTAGAGATATTATCGAGCGCGATCGCGATATCACCCATAGCAACAGGACAGTATTTTAAAAATCTTACTAGAGTACATCGGCAAATCCCGGACGCAAACGCTGATAAAGAGCAAAACCGCCAAGAAAAATGACGAGGGAAACGGCTGAAGCTACCCCCCATTCGCCCAAATGGTTAACCTCTCCTGCTAGAACCAAATCTCGATAAACCTCCGCGATCGCTGCCAAAGGATTGAGCCAAAATACCCAACCTCGCAACTGTTCGGGAATTACATTAGCTGGATACACGATTGGAGTCAAGTAAAAGCCCAAATTTAACGCCACGCCAAGTGTTTGAGGAATATCCCGCAGGAATACAGTCAATCCCGCGCAAAAATAACTCAGTCCTGCGGTGAGAAGGAATTGCGGTAGCCAGACGAGAGGAAGAAGGGCTAACGTTTCCGGCAAACGTCCAGAAGAAATTGCAGATAATACGATTAAAGCAGCTAAACCCAGCGCACTTTCAATTAATGCAGATAAAACGGGAACCACGGGCAGCATTTCTAGCGGAAACACCACTTTTTTCACTAAATTTGGCTGATTGACCACAGAACCCGTCGCTTGTATCAGTCCGCTGGTAAAGGCAATCCAAGGGAGCAATCCGGCAAAGAGCCACAGACCAAAAGCAATGTTATTATCTTCCGGCAAGCCTTTTAAACTGAGCTTGACCTTCAGGACGATTGAAAAAACGTAGGTATAAATGAGTAACTGAGACAGTTGATTGATGAGGGGCCACAAATTCCCCAAAATAGAACCTTTGTAACGTGCTTCTAAGTCTCGTCGTACTAAGGATTGCAGTAAGCCGAACTTAGCTTTCCATGCAGGTTTCAAGGGTAACTTGCTCGCAAGATTCGATAATTTAGACAGATATCCTCCTTACAGCGGGGTTATTTCTCTATATATTAGACGAAGCGCGATCGCGATCGCCCCCAAAATCCGCCACAATCCCTTTTTTATCGACGAACATGAAGGCTCAAAGAGTGCAGCTTTATTATGTAGCTTTAACTATTGGACTTGCCGCCATTACAATTGTTTATTTATTAGTTCCTGTCTATCCCGCTTATACTTTGCCCGTTACTCCAGATTTATTTGGAGTTGCTGTCGTTAGCGCTCTACTGGCTACTGCTTGGAAAATTGGCAAACCGTTAACCCTTCCTTTTGTATTGCGTCGCAGCGAGCTTATTGTTATTGGATTGATTTGGTTTAATCTTTTGATTTTAATTGCTCCTAGAGCATTTTTATCATTATTTAAAACGCCGGGACAGCAATGGATTCCCTGCAAGATTATTCCAGGGTTTGCTCCTAAGCTAGAGTGTCTTATGCAAGCTGCGGTTAACCAGCACTATGGAATTAGAAACTTTTTTATTTTCTTTACAGGTGTTATTTTAGCTACGCTGGTTTTTTTCCTAGGACGAACAGTGCGAGAGGCTTGGAAATTCTTACTGAGTTCTATTGTATTTGGAGCTACAATCGTTACTGGAACTGGTTTTTTAGGAGAGATGTTAAAGATAGACCAGTTTCTACCTAAAAGTTTAGTCAACAGCGTCTACGGCTCCTACGATTATAAAATGACGCAGATATTTGATAATCCGGGTCCTGTTTGGACGTATTTAGCACCCGGTTTAGCTATTACATTATGGTTGAGTCTTTCAATGCGCGATCTGTATAGGAGAATTTTAGCGATCGCGTTATCCTGTTTCTTTACATTAGGAATTTTAGCGACGGGTCAACGAGGAGGATTTTTACTCTGCCTGCTTTATCTAACAATTTGCAGCATTTACTCCTCGATTAAAGGTTGGAAAAAACGAAACTTTCCGATTTTAATGATTGGAGGAGTAATATTAGCAGGCGTAGGTAGTAGTGTATACAGCTTGGTACGCAATCCTTTATTGATTTCTGAAACTGCTGGAAAAATTGGCTATTCCTGGAAGAGCGCTCCGATGTTCTTTGATGATATGCGTTATAAACTCTGGGTTGCAGCTTGGAATATATTTAGAGAATCGCCCCTTCTGGGACACGGGTATGCGAGTTGGTTTCAATTGAATTCGCAAGCTTTTAAATCAAACTCTTCGATCGGCGTATTTCATAGCGCTCATAACTGGTTTGTACAACTTCCTGTAGAATTTGGTTTATGTCACTCTACTATCTTTTTTTCTATAATCCTCCTCATTTTCTTGGTAGCTTTGCGTTGTCAAGATACTGCAAGCAAAAAAATATTAGTTATTTTACTGACAATAGCTTTTATTGTACCTTCTTTTTTAGGAAATCTTGATGACATCAGACCTGTATTTTATGCTCATATTATTTCATGGGCGACTCTGCTTGGAAAATATAGTGATAGAAATCTTGAGGCAAAAAATGCTTATAAATTTATTCATAAGAATGAAAAGATACGGATTTATAATATCTTCAATAAGAAAGTAATTTTAATTGTTCCCATAATGGCTGCACTGATAATAATATTTTGTTTTCTTAACTTTACCTGGGGAGGTTCCGCTTTTGAAGCTAATTTAGCTCAACCCAGTCGATCGGTTTTTCGATGGCTAGGGCAATCAGCTAACATTGCCACTTTTAGAACTGCGGAAAACAGAGCTTATTCATTGTCAGAACTACAACCCTTTGAAAAACCAATCGCAGTTCGCTTTAAAGATTTACAGATTGACGTAAATTCAGATGAAAGCATATCTCTAGCCTTAGAAAATGGTTCTAAATGGCTTCCAAAACGTCACCCCGTATCTTTTTCTAAAGGAATGCCTGATACTGCTCGCTGGATTAGCGCCGGAATTAACTATCCTTTCATACAATCTAACTTAGCCATTTCCTGGTCGAAAAGTTTATTTTGGTGGGAGGATTTTGGCGGAACTTTGGGGCGTTGGTGCGGGAAAGAATGTTGGTTTTTAGCAAAGAGTTGCGGCCATCGCGATCGCTTGGATTTTTCTCTATTCGCTCCGAGAAAGGATTTAACGGCAGCAACACCGCTCTCTATTGAGGTTACGACTTACCCGCTACCGACTGGCGGTACTTTTTCCAGTCAGACGCTAGCCAGTTTGCCACAACCGTTAGCCCAGCAGCAGTTCCAGTTACAAAATCCCGAAGAACGCCTAAGCGTCGGCGTTGAAGGGAAAAGAGATTTGGCATGGTATTTAGTGCGGGTTGGAACCCGTTCGACGCTAAATCCGAAGACGAGCGGTTTATCGGAGGATAATCGCGATTTGGGAGTGGTAGTGGGCGAGGCTGTTTGCAGCAACAATTAACTGCTGTGGTATGCGTTATACAGGCAATGGGCTACGATTCAGAAAGTTTCCGCAGAAAAGCTTGATGTTCTGCTGAGGCTAATCCTTCGTTTAAAATCGATAGTACGCGCTGCATATTTCCGGCTAATAATTCCCGCGTGGCTAACCATAAACCCGGAAAAGTTTGACTGCGAATGATTCCCGCCTCATCCATCGGTAAGGACACATATTTCCCTTCCTGCCAAACAAACCAGTCCAATTTTTGCTCGAAGACCTGCCAGACAAAGTATTCTTGCACCTGATTGCGCCGATAAGCGCGTTTCTTATCCCCTAAATCGATCGCGGCACCACTGGCAGCAATTTCAGCAATAAATTCGGGCGCACCTTCAATATAATCATCTTTGCTCAGTCGGGCTTGTCCGCCCCGTTGTTTGTCGAGGAATAAAGCAATATCGGGTTGAGGGGCGTTGTCGAGATCGAGACGCACTGTGGGATTATTGCCCAGCAGAACTCCCGGAGTAAAAGTTTGATAAATCCCAAACCAACTTATCAGATGAGCATGGGGTTCTGCGTGACTCTTAAACCTTACGCTCGCAGTTAGATAAACCACTCCTTCAATTAACTCTGCCTTCTTGAGATGGGGCATCGCATTGTAGCGGCGCTCAAATTCATAGCGATTCAGGCGATCGCCGTTTTCGAGTGGGGGGATACGTTGGGCAAAACTAACCATTGGGGAGCCTCGAGTTAAAGAGTTGGTTAACCGAGCATGGTTTTATTTTATTCAATTCAATGCCTCTAAAACTCGATCTGCTGAATTCGGGCCTTGGTCGTGCTGGTTTCTGCGGTACAGATAAAATTCCCCTCCAGCGATCGCGCTTATCGCTAGTCCTGTACTCATAACACTGCCGAGGAGTCCAAGGGTACTAATCAAAACCGCGATCGCGCCCGTAACCAACAGATACGCGATCGCGACTTGGGAATGCGTCCAACCGGATTGCTGGAGGCGTTGGTAGAGGTGGGTGCGGTGCGCTTTGAAGATATTTTCGCCCTTAAGGAGGCGGCGGCTGAGGGTGTAGGTGGCATCGCCGATAAGGGGGAAAGTAATGGGAAGGGCAGTCCAGAGGTGGGTAGGCGTGGGACTGTTGAGAAGCGCGATCGCGATACTAGCACCCAGAACGGTACTGCCGACATCGCCCATAAAGATTTTCGCGGGCGACCAATTCCAGTAGAGGAAGCCGAGGAGGGCGGCGACGAGCAGCCACCAGAGCGGTTGATTGAGGGTAACGGCAAGGAAGGCGAGTTGGAGGGCGGCGGTACTGGCAACGAGACCGTCGAGGCCGTCCATAAAGTTGTAGAAGTTGATAAAGGCGGTAAAGGCGATCGCGATAAAGGGAATTGCGAAAAGTGGCAGAGTGCCGAACTGGGCAATGGCGAGAGCAGCAGCGAGCAGTTGAACGAGGTAGCGGATTGAAGCGGGAACGTGACCGCGATCGTCGAGAAAGCCGATGAGAGCGAGGGGCGCGAGAACCAGTCCGACTGCGAGGGGGTTTGGATGGGTGAAGGCAGCCGTTAGCGCAAAGGCGAGGATAAAGCCCAGTCCGCCGCCGCGTGGAGTCGGGCGGGTGTGGGAACTGCGATCGTTTGGAATGTCGAGGAATCGGGTTTGGAAGTTCGCCTTGAGGAGCCCGGTGAAGACTAGGGCGAGGGCGCAACTTAACGCCATTAAAGGGATAAGGGGTATTTCAGTCATCGGTTATCACTCACACACACATCACACCATTTCATTTTACGTTTCGCGCAGGCGCATTTAGGGTTTTTCGACCGGCGCGATCGATTCCCGGAAGATTGGGTTGCAGATGCGAGCGGATTATAGCCTATATAGTGAGTTAAGAGCGCATACCAATTGCCCAATCGCACTGCACTAAATTTTTGCTGTAGCGGCATTGTAGCTCTGGGAGGATCGAGATATCCTAGAGATAGCGTAGTTAGTGGCAGATCGCGTCATTGCGATAAACTGAAATGAGTCTTAGAGAACAACTCCTCCACGCGATCGATGCTTTACCCAATAGTCGCCTCGCGATCGTTCTCCGCTTTGTTGATTCCCTTTCGGGACAACCGACGAAGACAACCGCGCGATCGTTTTTAGCTCATCTCCAAACGCTGAATGCTTGGTCGGGCGACGATCTCCAGGACTGCCTGGAAGCGGTTGAGAATTCACAGGGGTCAGCACGATTTGACTATGGTGTCAATCCTTTCGATTAATGTTTCTCCTCGATACGAATCATTGTAGTTCTGCGATTCTCGGCAATCTTCAAGTTCGCGATCGCCTTAATCGCATTGGAGATGGCGCGATCGCCACTTGTACGATTGTCGAGAGTGAGTTATTTGATATGGCTGCCCGCTCTCAACAGCGACAGGCAAATACGGATTTAGTTCGGCATTTTCTGGAAGGACTCTACATTTATCCGCTCGACGATATCACCGCTGAAGTTTATGGGACTCTCAAAGCAGGAATCTTCGCTCGCTACGCTCCCAAGGATAAAGCACAACGCCGGAGAACAAATCTTGAACAGTTGGGAGTTGGAGAGAACGATCTGTGGATTGCTGCGGTTGTACTTCAGCATCAACTCACTCTCGTAACGAGCGATCGAGATTTCCGACGCATTCAAGCTGTCGAGCCTTTTGAGATGGAATCTTGGCTGTAATTGTCGCGATCGCAGTTTGCGAGGCAACAGAAATTTGTGCGATTGAACTCTTTGCCCGAAAAGATAGCGATTTAGTCTTTAAATTGCTTTCAGATGATGCCTTCGGCACGCAAGATTTCAATTTCTTGGGCGAGTCCGATTTCAAGCGATCGCGGTTCGTAACCAAAATCTCGTTGGGCTGCTTCGTGGGAGTAAGCTTTGTCTTCCTGGAGGCGCAGGATTTGTTCGCGGCGGACAGGCGATCGCGCTCCAAGAATTTTTTCAGCAAAGGTTGCCGCTCCCAAACCGAGATTGTAGGGAACATATAGGGGACGCACGGGTTTTTCGAGGAGTTTTTCAACGAGGGCAAGGAGTTCGCGAAAGGTGACAACCGTTCCGCCAGAGAGGTCGTAGCTTCCTTTGATATTAGGGTTGAGGAGGACGGAAAGGAGAGCTTTTGCGAGGTCGTCGGCGTGGACGGGTTGGAGGAGGCAGTTACCGCTGCCGAAGACGGGGAAGAAACCGTAGCGATCGCAGAATTTTATCAATTTATGCAGATTTTTATCGCGGTGCGAACCGTAAATCATCGTCGGGCGGAGCAGGCAGTATGAACCTCTATAGGTTTGGAGTGTGCTTTCTGCTTGCTCGTAGTCTTGCGAGTATTGATTGTATTGAGAATAAACGCCTGTCGTTCCAATGATAATTAGGCGAGGCCACTGTTGAGCCTTCTTTAAAGAGTCTAGAATAACTGGAACGTGACGGAGTTGAGCAAGATGAATGATTGTGTTGAGCGTTTTCTCGCTGAGGAGACTTTCCCAATTTTGAGGAGTCGAGCTATCGCCGACAGAATAATACAGTTTTAGAGCGAGGCTATTGATTATGGAGCGATCGCTATCCGGACGAACTAGACAATGGACTTCCGCTTTTGGCTGTTCGCGGGTTAAGGCTTCGAGGAAAAGGCTTCCCATTAAGCCGGTTGCTCCTGTAATAACGATACTCATAAAAAACTTTAGTTACAAGGCTCATCTCTAATTATCGCAAACCTTAGAGTTTTTATCTAAAACGCTTTTGTATACGGCAAGCGTCTTTTGATACATTTCCTCAAACATAAAGTTTTGTTCGTAGTATCTTCTTGCCGCTTCTCCCATCTGCTTGCGGATATTTTCATTATTAACAAGAGTTAATATTCTAGTCCTCAGTATTTCAACATTCCCTTGAGGAACACAGTAACCTGTTTGACCTTCAACTATGGCTTCAGAAGCTCCCCCTACATCGGATACAATTGTCGGTAATCCTGCTCGCATCGCCTCTAAAGTAGTACGTGGAAAACCTTCCCAATTTGAAATCAACAGAAAAATCTGTGCTTTGGACAAAAATTTTGCTACATTAGTCTGAAAGCCCAAAAACTCTACCTTATCGAGCAATTCTAAATATTTAGCTTGATTATAAATTTCTGTATAATTTGAGCCATCTCCGACAAACTGAAGTTTGATATTTGGAATTCCTGTAATAGCTTGAAGTAAGGTTGAATGATCTTTTTGAGCATCCATTCGTGCTACCATAATCAGTCTTAAGGGATTGCTTTGAGCAGGGTTTGCCCGAAGGGAAGGTTCAATATCTGGCATTCCATTGTGAATCGTCACTAAATGAATAGGATTCATTCCTGCACTAATTCCCAAACTACGGTCGTACTCTGAAACACAAATAGTTTTAGAGCCTAAAGGCTGTATTAACTTCTCGACTATTCGGTAAGCTATTTTCTGAGGTTCAGGGACTCCATCGGTAAATGACCAACCGTGTGCTGTAAAAATGCAAGGCTTGCGATTAGAAAAATAACAAGCTAATCTGCCCAATATTCCGACTTTACTAGAATGAAGACTTATAATATCTGGGATAAATTCTTCAATCTTCTTTTGAATATCTTTCATGGCTTTAAAATCATTCATCGGGCTAATTGAACGCTTCAAACTTGGACAAGAAATAGCATCAATATTTAGAGAATTTAAAAGATCAATGTATTTTCCGGATGTGCCTGTTATAACTTTAATAGAATGATTGTCTTGTTTTAGTCTAAGAGCTAAATCTTTAACGTGAACTTGTGCTCCTCCAACTGTATCTGCTCTAGTGATTACAAATAAAATTTTCATAAGTTAAGAAAGTGCTTACACTGTTTTCTTTTTTGACCTTTATTATTAATTTTCAATATTTAATTATACAGGACTTAAAACAATTGAAAATCCTGAGATCGACAATTCTTTTTCATCCATATTTTTAAATGGAAATGCAAGCTTAGAACGAGGGGTTGGTAGTTGCTCCCATTGGCTCGTATAAATATGTGATATCTCAAAGCCAGCCTCTTTAAATATGTCTATCATTTCTGAGTATCGAATTCTATTCGTGTAGAAACCAGAACTTGACATAAAATTAGACTCCCAAATTTTCTCCGTAAATCTAAGATTGTTAAGGGCATCTCCTAAATGATCTTTTAGATCGACGGTGTGCGAACAGTAGCCTGTATCTTTAACAATTCTTCGCAACTCTTTGATAACGTCAGTAAATTCTCTTTTTTTGATGTGTTCTAAAACTGCTTGAGAAAATATAAAATCAACCGAATTACTAGGGATTTTTCGTAAAGAATCTAATCCTCTTGTTAAATAGAAAGCTTCATAACTCTTCAGTATATCTTCAAGGTTACTACAAGCACTTAGGTCTTTTGTTGGTAACTTTTCTGACTCTAAAAAAATATTAAAATTTCGATAGAATTCAACACTTCTGCTAGCGTAATATCCAGTATCTACTAAATAACTTTTTTTGCCGCCCAAGGAATAGTTGATTGCTGCCGCAAACAGACTATCTCCCGGTCCTAGTTCCAGTGTAGTAAAATCTTTAGCTAGTTTGCTTTCATTAAAATGTTTCTTGAAAACCCTATAAGCATAAGCCGCATCTTGCATACTACCGTGTCTAAAAATTGAGATATTTCTCCAAACATTATAAGGTAGTGGCAGCCTAGAAAATATTATTTTCAAGAGAATTTTTAGTTGCCAAGGTACATTTTTTTTTATAGAAATCATTGCGCTTCTGGTAGTAAAATAACTGACGCTACGTCTCAGAGAAATAATAAATTGACTATAAACTCCAATAATATATATTAGGAAATAAACTATTCGGATCGAGTGCTGATTTTACATCTATTAACACCGAAGAGGGTCGCAATTTTTTTAAAAGTTCAGCTAGGGGTAATTCCAAATAATATTGATGATTTACAGCAAAAATCATTCCATCTAAATTTGATAGTTCTGACCATACTGCCAGTTGAATTCCATATTCCCTTTGCGCTTCTTTATGATTAGCCAGCGGATCGTGAATGAGGGGATTAATGCCAAACTGTTGTAATTCTTGAACGATGTCAGGGATGCGGCTATTTCTCAAATCTGGGACGTTTTCTTTGAACGTTAATCCTAAAATTCCGATACGGGCATTTTTAATCGGTAAATTAGCTTTAACTAAGAGTTTAACCAGCCGTTGAGCGATATAATTTCCCATACTATCGTTGATTCGCCGTCCGGCTAGGATGACTTGAGGATTGTAGCCGAGTTCTTCTGCTTTTGTTGTAAGGTAGTAGGGGTCAACGCCGATACAGTGTCCGCCCACTAATCCGGGAGTGAAAGGTAAGAAATTCCATTTGGTTTGAGCGGCTTGGAGAACGTCGTGAGTGCGGATGTCTAAGCGATCGCATATTAAAGCTAATTCGTTCATAAAGGCGATGTTCAAATCGCGTTGCGTGTTTTCAATCACTTTCGCCATTTCTGCAACTTTAATGGAGGGGGCGCGATAGACTCCCGCTTCGATAATTGCTTCGTAGACGCTAGCGACTCGTTCTAAGGTTTCCGCATCTTCGCCAGACACGACTTTAACGATTTTGGCGAGGGTATGGGCTTTGTCGCCGGGATTGATGCGTTCGGGAGAGTAACCGAGTTTGAAATCTATGCCCTGTTTTAAGCCCGAAGTTCTTGCGAGGGCGGGGCCGCAAATTTCTTCGGTTACTCCGGGATAAACGGTAGATTCATACACCACTACCGAACCCGGTTGGAGAACTTTCGCAACTAACTCGGAGGCTTTGAGGAGTGGACTAAGATCGGGGCGAGAGTTGCGATCGATAGGCGTGGGAACGGCGACAATAAAGAAGTTTGTTGCCGATAAGTCCTCAATATCAGCGGTGAACTGGAGGGAGGTTTGTTGTAGGGCTTGAGGAGTGACTTCTTTGGTGCGATCGCGTCCTGCTTTCAATTCTTGGATGCGATCGGGATTGATATCGAAGCCAATAGTGTTGGGGAATTTTTCAGCTAGAGCCAGGGCGACAGGAAGTCCGACATATCCTAGACCGATAACTGTAATGCGATCGCTCATGACCCAACTATTGCGCCTCTAGCCAAGATTGAAACATTAGTACGTCCCACAAATGATATTGCCAATTTCGCGTACCCGATAGATGCTCTTGCCACTTCTGGCGAATCGGTTGGGGATTGAAAAAACCTTCTTGCTCTAACCGCTGCTCGCTCAGTAAATCTTCTGCCCAATCCCTCAGTTCGTTTCGCAACCAGCGATCGAGGGGGATACCAAAACCCATTTTCGGGCGTTCGATGAGCTTCGGAGGGACATATTGGTATAACACTTGACGCAACAGCCATTTACTTTGACTCTGACGAATTTTGAGCGCGAGCGGTAAGGTACTGGTAAATTCTACAACCCGATGGTCGAGAAAGGGAACGCGGGTTTCCAGACTGACTCCCATCGCCGCCCGATCTACTTTCGTGAGAATATCGCCTGGAAGGTAGGTTACGGCATCAAGATACATCATCTGTTGGGTAAAGTCCGGCAAGTTTGCCCAGTGAGTGGAGTCGGTGAGTGCCGTTGGCGGTTCGGATGCACCGAGGACAAGGGCAGCGGGGTTTGACCAGTGGGAAACCAAATTAGTATATAGTGCTTCTGGGCTATCAACTGCTAACACAGCAGCGAGTTTATGAAGTTTGTCTCCAGGAAGGCGTTGTCGGAGGCTTTTAGGCAGGATAGGAGCAAGTTGCTCGAAGGTTTTGTTCCAAGCTTCGGGAGAACGAAGGGTAAGACCTCGGGCAATTGTACTTTTTAGGTTTTGGGGAAGCCAACCAACCTGCTTCCAAATTCGATTAGCTAAGAAATAGCGGTTATAGCCGCCAAAGAGTTCGTCGCCACCGTCGCCCGATAGACTGACAGTAACGTGCTGGCGAGCGAGTTGGGAGACCAGAAAAGTAGGAATTTGCGACGAGTCGGAGAATGGTTCGTCATAAAGCGCGGGTAGTTTGGGGATAACCGCGAGGGCTTCTTCTGGGGTCACATAGAGTTCTGTATGATCGGTTCCTAAATGTCTAGCCACGACTTTGGCATCGTTAGCTTCGTTATAAGCAGCTTCGTGAAAACCAATGGTAAAGGTTTTGACGGGGCGGCTGCTTTGCGCCTGCATGAGGGCAACCACGGTTGAGGAGTCAACACCGCCGGAGAGAAACGCCCCCAAAGGAACATCAGCAACTATCTGCTGGCTGATGGCATCGCGGAGAAGGCTATCGAGTTGGGCAACGGCTTCTCTTTCGCTGCCCTGAAAAGGGTTATCTCGTCCCGATTCTACGACGGACTGCATCGACCAGTAGGGTTTAGGCGTGGGGCGAGCGCTGGGGTTTGCTGTCGGGAGAGTGAGGAGCGTTCCGGGGGGAAGTTTGTAAATGTTTTGATAAATAGAGTAGGGAGCGGGAATGTAGTTATGACGTAGGAGGAGTGTCAGGACATCGCGATCGATTTTGCCTTGCCAATGGGGATGCGCTTTGAGGGCTTTGAGTTCGGAACCAAAGAGAAAAGTATCCCCCATCCAGCCATAGTAGAGCGGCTTTTCGCCGAGCCTATCCCGCCCTAAATGTAAAACTCGCTCTTGTCTATCCCAAAGCGCAAAAGCGAACATCCCCACAAATTTCTGTACTGCCGGTTCGATTCCCCACTGACAGAAGGCAGCGAGCATCACTTCGGTGTCGGAGTGACCGCGAAAGGAATGACCGAAGGCGAGGAGTTGTTGTTGGAGGTCTCGGAAGTTATAGATTTCGCCATTGAAAACGAGGATATAGCGATCGTTGGCGGAGTGCATGGGTTGATGACCTTCGGGGGAAAGGTCAACAATAGCGAGGCGGCGATGTCCGAGAGCGATACCTGTTGTGGGGTCTACCCAAGTCCCTTTGCTGTCAGGGCCGCGATGGATAATAGTATTCGACATTTTGCAGGCAATCGCTTCTAAATTTTCTAGATTGCCTGCTTGACTCCAATAACCTGTAAGACCGCACATAAAGTTTTTAACTTGCGTAAACTTCCTCGTACAAAGCTTCATACAGTTTAACAACGCGAGAAATGTCAAAGTTCTCTTGAATCCGATGGCGGGCTTGTTGCCCGATCTGCTCGCGTTCCTCGCTGGGAAGATCGAGGAAAGATTCTAGTGCTTCAGCGAGAGCTTTCATATCGCCTGACCCAACAACCTTTCCTGTATTGCCAACAATATAGGCTGAGTCCCCGACATCTGTAACAGCACAAGGAACCCCACAAGCCATTGCTTCACCTAATACGTTAGGAAAGGCTTCCCCGTAAGAAGAAGAGGCTAAAACATCAAGAGATGCCATGATACGAGGGATATCTTCACGCAGCCCTAGTAAATGAGTGACATCGCTAACTCCCGCTCGCTCGATAGCCGCTATGATAGCTGGATTTTTCGTATCGATCTTATCGCCTGCTAACAAGAAATGAACATCCGGTCTCTTTTTATGTAAATAGCCAGCTGCTTCAAAAAAACCGCTATGATTTTTTTGGGGATCGAACCGAGCTATTAAACCGACTAAAGGTGTATCTACTCCTACAGCTAGCTCTTGACGTACCGCTAGACGCGCATGAGAATCTGGTACAAAACGCTCTAGGTCAAAGCCATTGGGGGTAATAATAAATTTATCGCGATCGTAGCCCCAGGATAAATGTATATCTTTCGCTACATTAGAGCAGCACTGAATGCGATTGGGTATTAGAACAGACAACTTCGCACATAAAGCTACAACTAAACGAGTCGTAGCTTTATTTCTTTCCCTTGATAGATCGCTACTACGAATATTCCAAATGATAGATGGAATTCCAGCCCATCGCGCAGCAAGTCCCCCTAGTAAGTCTGCATGATACATCCAGGTATGAATTATATCTGGTCGCTCTTTTTGTAGTAATCGCACCAACCCAAGTAAGGCAAATGGATTGAGAGTACCAGGACGCATCTCTAATGCGACTACAGGAATTCCTAAGTCATTAATGCGTTTTCCAATAGAGTCAGTGTGAGTTAGAGAAATGACTTTAGCTTTGACTTTTGGCGAGCGCCTCTCCAAAAGCTTAAGAAGCATCATTTCTGCGCCTCCCACTTTCAGACCCGTTATGATATGAAATATTTTCATCTGTATAGATGTTTGGATATTGTTCTGTGACTGTTAGAATTCATTGCTGACATTAATGCAAACCCAATTAAGACATAACGTTCTGTCAGTAAATTATGACTAAACAATCCCAAGAATAGCATCAAAGTCGTAAACAGCAAGCCTATAAATCTAGCCTCTCCACGAGCGTGTTTTGTTACAACCCATATCAAAATCGGAAAAATAAAGATGCCAATAATTCCGTGATCCACCATGTAATACAAGTACATATTATGGGTCGATACTATTTCTTGCCAATCCAAGGTAGAACCTAAGCCATTACCGAACAATGGATGTTGTAAAAACATTATCCATCCTAACTCAATCACTCTCGATCGTAAAGAGTCAGACTCATCGAGTAAAAATGGATTATTAAGCCATTCCATTCTTACAGAAATCGAGTAATCATAAAAAGAATTTATATTCCCTACTTCGGTCAGCTTTATCCCATTACTCCCTAAATTCCCTAAGTAAAAAATAAGATAAGTTATAAGTAGCAATGAAATCAAAACCAATGTTGACTTCCAATAAATTACAAGTTTTTTTTCCTTTGCTAGTAGTAAAGTCACAAATAAGTAGCCAATTATCGCCGATCGAGAAAGAGTAAGTATTAAGCCAATGCCGACAAAAAGCCAAAAATAAAAACGGTATTTTGGCTTAACTACACCAATGCTGAAAATCATCCCTAAAACTAGAGAATATCCTGATTGATTAGGGTTAATATATAATCCTGCGGGGCGACCAAGATTACACGAGCAAAAAACAAAAGGATGAAAAAAATCATAGATATTATTAAATACTGCTAATATGACCGCTAATAAAATAGCTTTTTTTACCCATTTCTGAATTACACCGTCTTTAGAAAAGACAACGATCATCAGTCCCAAAAAAATAGTTGATAGTATTCTCAATCTGAATTCTTGAAAAGCAATCGGATAACTTACCCTACTATTATCAAATATTAGTAGAGACAGACTTGAGATCGAAATAAACGCAATAGCCCAAAATATAAAATACCGAGGCAAGGAGGAATATTTAGAGAAAACTACCGGAAGAGAAAATAAAGCATATCCAAAAATTAAAATTGTCGGCGGGTAGGGAATTATGCCAGCTATATACAAGTACAAATCTAAGTTAGTAAAGAACAATAAAATGGCAATTATAGCCAAGACAATTTGATAAAAGTCAAGAAAACTATCCTTTCGACTAAGAGCGAGAGTGCTAATCATCATAATTTTTTACAGGTTCAGCAAAACAGACTTGGTTTTTGTCACTAAATTTAGTAGTGAAAAATTTTCTATTATTCGCTGACGAATTTCTTCCTGTTTGTATATGTTATTGCGATCGCTCCCTATTAACTTTTCCATAGCTATTTTCAAAGATTCAGGATTTTTCGCGGGTACGACTATACCTGTGTCCCCAACAATCCAAGCAGAATCTCCTACATCAGTCACGATACAGGGAACTCCACAAGCCATCGCTTCGCCAATAACATTCGGAAATCCTTCTCCACAAGAAGAAGAAGAAGCTAAAATATCTATAGCGTTGTAAACAGCTACCATATCTTCTCGTTTTCCTGCCCAAATTACTTGTTGCTCGATGTTAAGAGTGGAAGCTAAGTGATAAAGCTCTTTTGTATAATTATCTTCTCCAGAACCCACGCAGACAAATTTTACATCCGAACGCGACTGCAACAGAAGAGCGGCAGCCTTTAAAAAATTTGGATGATCCTTCATTGGATCTAGTCGCCCTACTAAACCAATTAAAGTAATCTCATTAGTAAGTCCCCATTCTGCTCTTATACGTTGCCTAGCTATGCGATCGGGCTTGAACTTTTCAGTATCAATGCCGTTGGGAATAACAGTCATTTTTTCCTTTGGAAAGCCATGCTTTCGGTGATACTTATGACCTGCATTTGAGTTAACAATAATTAGATCGGCGTAACGAGATAGCAAACATTCAAGCTTAAATACTAGATCAGATAACCAGTTATAATGATTAAAATCTACATTAGATGCTCGAACTCCCCAGACAATACGAGTGGAGATAAATAAAGGTTTTAAGCAAGCCGTACAGATATTAGGTACACCTAAGTACCCATGCAATATATCTGGTTTAATTTGCTTTAAACACTGAAATAGCCTATAGAAAAAACCAACAACATCCCATCGCCCTAACTTGTTTAAAGAAACAAGCTTAACTTCACTTTCTATTATTTCTTGCTCTAACTCCCCACCCGAATAAAATTCAACAACTGTAACATCAAAATCATTCAAAGGAAGAGACTTAGCTAAATTAATTAACTGACGTTCCGCTCCACCGATATTCAAAGATCGTAGTAAAAAGACAAGTTTTTTCATGTCTGCTTCATAAAGACATATTCATTACATCCCAATCCACCGCTACAAGTTTTTAATTGTTTTAATAAATATTTTTTATTGCGAAAAAACATAAAAATTTCTTCGGGCTTTGCTACTTCAAAAGGATAGCCTCCCAGCCAATCAAACCAATCGTGAAATCGCGACATACCCCGCGATTTAAAATACTCAGTATAACGTAAAGTAGGATTTTTAAATTTTACGAGGTCTACGGCTAATCCTCCTAAAGCAAAATAAGGGATAAATATACTTGAAACTATCACTTTACCTAACAAACTAGAACAGTAAAAAGATTTCACTCTTCTCCACCTGACAGATTTTCCCCCCTGATCGTTATAAATAGATATAAACAAATTACCATTTTTTTTAACAACTAAATCAATATTTTCTAAGGCTTCCCACATTGACCCAGTATGATGTAACACTCCCCAAGAATAAACTATATCAAACTCTCCTAATGAAGTTAGATAAGCTTTATTTAAAACTGAGCCTTCCTCAATTTTCCATTTAGGATCGTCCATAAAATAACGACGCTTTAACTCTTTGGTACAACTTACTGAGTCTGGATCGTAGTCAAAAGAATGAACAGTGGCTCCTAAACGACGGGCAGCTAAAGAAAACAATCCACTACCCGATCCAATATCAAGAAATGTTTTATTTTCTAAACTTACAGTTTCTAATTTATCTTTTAAAGATTTTTCTGCCTCGATAATTCGTTCTTCATTAAGAACTGACAAAAAACGTCTCCAGTTTTTGCCGAATTCAAATCGCTCTCCGCTCTTAATTTCTTTTTCAAATATATTAATCATCAATCACCTCCAACGCACTCTAATAATAAAGTTTCCCACATTAACATGACTTTTTCAAGACTGAATCGCTCTGTTATTTCTTTGGCGCGAGTAGCTAACCGTATTCTTTCCCTTTCATCTGCCATCAGCCTTTCCATCGCTTCGGCTAACGCAGAAACATCTTGATTGGGAACTAAAATCCCATCAATACCGTTGCGAATAATTTCTCTAGGTCCATTAGCACAATCTGTAGAGATAACAGGAAGTCCACAAGCCATTGCTTCACAGAGAGCGTTGGGAAATCCCTCGAAACGAGATGCCAGCACAAAAATATCTGCCTGTAGAAAGAATTCATAGGGATTTTTTACTTTACCAATAAAATTCACATAATCTCGTAAACCCAGTCGAT
Source organism: Oscillatoria sp. FACHB-1406 (assembly GCF_014698145.1). Lineage (NCBI taxonomy): Bacteria > Bacillati > Cyanobacteriota > Cyanophyceae > Oscillatoriales > Oscillatoriaceae > Oscillatoria > Oscillatoria sp. FACHB-1406. The sequence continues at coordinate 29,478 of NZ_JACJSM010000004.1, forward strand.
CGCGTAGACTCTCAAGTTCTTGGCGAAGTTCCCCTTCTCCTAGAATTATCAACTTCCATTCCGGAAAAGACTTTTGTATTTTGTTAAAAGCTTGTAGTAAGAGATCGAATCCTTTCTGAGCCGTGAGTCGTCCCATAGCAATAAGCGATGGTTTGTGTAGTAGCTGCCTAACTAATATTTCTCTAGAATCAGGAGGAGCTAGGATTGGATTTGGTATGATTGAAATATCTAGTTGCCGTGCCAGAGGAAAATTTTCTTTTGCTGCCTGGGTCTGAAGCACAAGTTTATCTGCTAAAGGATAACTCAACCTACGCAGCATTTCCCAACTGTTAGAAATTTTGTAGGCTGAAGTATCTACACGTTCTGATATAAGAATTGGTATCTTTAATTGATATGTTGCCAGTAATGTCAGTACATTAGTTTTATCCATGAAACTGATTACAGCATTTGGTTTGCTATGAGACATCGCTGAACGCAAGCGTTTTAATCGTTTAACATTGTTTCCAATAGCCGCCAAAAAATCGAAGGAGTTACTTGCAATATTTAAGGGAATATGATTGATGTGGTTATCTAATTCATAAAATGGTGCTTCTCGACCATCATCAAAAGTTAACAGGGTTATTTTCCATTTTTTTTCTGCCCAATAGTTTGCCATAATAGATAGAACTCGTTCAGCACCTCCTGCACCAAGAGAATTTATCACTAAAGTTAAATTCATGATTTTTGCGATATGAACTTCAATTTATTAGTTTATTCACAGAAAAAACTGTTTTAACATAACTTTTTGGCTGTACAAATAATGTAGGGGGATAAGAATTGACTCTTGGGCAGAGAAATGATTTTTTCATCTACAACATTTAGCAATTTAGAAAATCGACTTAAATTAACCTGAAACTTTTGCTTAAGCTTGGTAGAACATGATTTTTCATCCATTTGTTCTCCATTAAGAACTCCAAAGTTTGTTGCTAGAAAATAATCGCAGTGGCTTATAGAAAAGCCAGCTTCTTGATGAAATCGTCTTAGTTCTTCTCGATTAAGAGGTATATGTATTTTATACACTTCTTCATTTATGAGTTTTTGTAAATATCCGATAATTCCAGATAAATTAGGTACGATCGTTATGATAATTCCACTTTTATGTAAAAATCTGGAAAAAGCTGAAAGGCAATCCGAAGTTTTATCAAAATGTTCGACTACTCCAAAAGACACTACAATGTCAAAAAAATCGACTAAATTATCAGGGGGTGTAAAGAAATTAGCACAGATGACCTCCCCTTCTACTCCAGCACTCGTTAGAATTTGACGACTTGCTTCGCAACCAATTTCAGAATAGTCTATCCCAGTGATACTGTAGCCAAACTCGCGACGGTAATAAGGCAGCCAAGCCGATCTCGCACAACCGATTTCGAGGAGCTTTTTATCCCCTGCTCCCAAACTGGTAAATAATTTTGAGAAATACTCATGAAACTGTCTATTAACATAGTTGTTCCAATTTCGATCGTAGGGATCTATCGGCTTCGGCAGATCGCTATTTGACCAACAATCATCCCAGTATTTTTTTCCAGCTTTGTCCATAACTTATCCCGCCACGTAGTTCTTTAAAGTTCTAACACTATAGAACAGAAGATAAATAAAAGATATGACGTATACGCAACTTGTAGAAAGCGCAATACCTTTGACTCCGATAACTTCTGCGAAAATGTAATTCAATAAACAGTTTACAACTAAGCTAATCAAGGCTCCATACATTAAAATATGGTTTGATTTTAAGGAAGAAATCAACCTGACTAAGACAATTCCACTGATATAAAAAGGAATTTGAAGTGCATAGCATGATTGTATTTGTGCCACTATCCGAGTATCGCGAGCAGTGAAAGCTCCTCTTTGAAATACTAATTCTACTAGGGGAACAGAAAAGATAACAAGAAGAATTGTAAGGGGGATAGAGAGCGCGAAAGACAGGAAAATATATTTTTTAGTTGTATCAATTGCACCAAACCAATTTCCTTGTGCGACCATCTGAGAACAATAAGGAACAAAAGCTGTACTTAACGCTGTAGTAGCTAACCCAAGCGGCAAAGCAATTAAACGGTTTCCATAATCTAAAGCTGCTACACTACCTGGCTCCAGCATCGCTGCCATTGCGCGATCTATTAAACTTGTACTGCTTAATAAAAAAGCGCCAGCAATCATAGGAATATATTGACTGGCTACTTGATTGAGATGCACTCCCCAGTAACGGAGTTGAGGAATAAATGAAATACCTTGCTTCTGTAATGCTTTTCCCAAAGCTATTATTTCTAATACTGTTCCTAGAGGTAAACTCAGAGCAAGCCCATAAATTCCAAGAAATGGGAAAGCGATAAGGAAAACAATTGAGACAATAGGAGTAATGGCTGGAGTGAAAGCCGCCAGGGCAAATCGCTCTCCTGAATTTAGTACAGCACTCCAAATTGTAATAATTCCACTGAAGATTATAAGAGGGCTAACTATGCACAGTAGTTGAAAAGTAAGATGGAGTTTTTCAGGACTAAAGTTACTCCCCAAAAGCTTTAAATAAAAAGGAGCAGTAGTAACGGTGAGGAGATTAGCCAAAGTTAATAAAATCAAACTTGAGGCGGAAACGGTAGAAAATAGCTTCTGAGCAGAGACTACTCCTTCTTGCTGTCGAACCTGAATATAAGTTGGAATAAAAGCTGCATTCAAAGAACCTCCTATAACGTTAACGAGAAAAGAAGGGAGAATAAATGCGATCAGAAAAGCATCAATATCGTCTCCTCTACCAAATTTCCAAGCGAGCGTAAGTTGCTTACAGATACTCGCAAAGTTGACGAGTATGGTCATAGCAGCAACGACTACAGCAGCAGCAAATATTTTACGATTGGTAGACTTATTTTTAAAAGCATCCCAATAGTTAATAATTTTTGAAGTTCTCAAGTATTATCCTTTCTCGTTACGATTTTTTAGTATTACATATTTGTTTAAAAACGTCTTCTTGCTCGCGCTCTTGCGTCCATACTTATATCCCTGATTCACTGCATCCTGGATTCGACTTTCTAAGCCCGGTTTATCCTCAAGAATACGCTCGATTTTAATTCTCTACTTATCGATAGAATTCCGCTAGATTAAAGATTAGCTTTATTCATTTCTTGCCGAAATCATTCTACTTTCTGGAATACTGGACGTGAATTAACACTCCAACTCTCCATCTATGACCCCAGAAATTCAAACTACCTCCGCCCCCATCGACGACGATGAAATCTCCCTGGTCGATATCATCCGCTTTCTGCACCGCAATTGGCGCTTCATTAGCCTCGTCACCCTAGGCTTCGTGGCGATCGCGCTCCCCTTCACCTTGCTCAAACCCAACGCCTACGAACGGCAATTGACCTTGAGCGTTGGCTCGAAACCGATCGCACTATCCGCCAACCAACAAATAGGACTGGATGCAGCCCGCGCCAACACTTTAGCCACAGAGAAGCTCAAAAGTCAAGAGTGGAAGGAAATTTCCGCGCAGCCTACCTACGATGCAACTAAGCAGGAAATCGCCCTAGCGCTGCGATCGCCGAATCCCGAAGCCCTTAAACAGCTTACTCCCAACGCGATCGCAACCCAACTCCAAACCGACCTCCAAGATGAACTGCTCGATACCCTAAAACCCAGTTTAGAGGCGCTGGAGTTGCAAATTGCGCGATCGTGACAAATTCTTTAGACTTTTTTCAGAATGCTCTTAAAAGAGCCTTAGATTTTTAAGAGCATTGAGTTAAAATCAATTTTAGATTCCGTGCTGACAACTCGCTCTAATGACAGCTAAAGACATTTTCCACGATACCGTGCGCTTGGCTTTAGAAAAGGATGGCTGGACGATTACCAACAATCCGCTGACTTTAAGTCCCAGTCGTCGGGCTACTGTTAAAATAGACTTAGCTGCGGAAAAATTACTTTCAGCAGAAAAAGGAACGCGAAAAATCGCTGTAGAAGTCAAAAGTTTTGTTGGCTTATCGACAATCTACGAATTTCACACTGCTGTTGGTCAATATATTAACTATCGTTTGGCACTAGAAGATTTGAAAATTGAAAGAATTTTATATTTAGCGCTACCAAAAGATATTTATCAAAACTTTTTTAACGATCCATTCATCAAAAAAGTAATTTCACAAAACAAAATTAAGTTACTCGTGTTTGAGATTGAAAAACAGGAGATCGCACTATGGATCGACTAAACTATCGAGAATTAATTCAAACAGTCATTCAGCAACACGCCAACGAATATCCCCCAAATAATGAAATTCAAGCCAATCTGCTCTTTGACGAACGGCGCGATCGCTACCTACTTCTATACATCGGATGGCGCGGAGAAGAGCGCTTTCACGGCTGTCCGATTCACATCGATCTGATCGATGGCAAAATTTGGATTCAACAAGATTTTACTGAAGAAGGACTTGCCCAGCAATTGGTCGAGCTTGGAGTCCCTAAAAGCGATATTATTCTGGGATTCAGAGCGCCTTACGTGCGACAATTTACCGGATTTGCTGTCGCGTGAGATTGGGGGCATCTGAATATCAGAATTGATGTGAAGCTGTCCCGATCTCCTGAAATAATTCCAATTTCTGGAATACTGTAAGCTGTTTGATACCCAATTTCTCAGCTTATGACCCAAGAAATTCAGACCACCTCCGCCCCCATCGACGACGATGAAATCTCCCTGGTCGATATCATCCGCTTTCTGCACCGCAATTGGCGCTTCATTAGCCTCGTCACCCTAGGCTTCGTCGCGATCGCGCTCCCCTTCACCTTGCTCAAACCCAACGCCTACGAACGGCAATTGACCTTGAGCGTTGGCTCGAAACCGATCGCACTATCCGCCAATCAACAAATAGGACTGGATGCAGCCCGCGCCAACACTTTAGCCACAGAGAAGCTCAAAAGTCAAGAGTGGAAGGAAATTTCCGCGCAGCCTACCTACGATGCCACCAAACAAGAAATCGCCCTAACGCTGCGATCGCCGAATCCCGAAGCCCTTAAACAGCTTACTCCCAACGCGATCGCAACCCAACTCCAAACCGACTTCCAAGACGAGATCGTCGATACCATTAAACCCTATTTAGAGACGATCTCGCTCCAAATCCAGCGATCGCGCCAAATCCTCAAAAGTGTAGAAGCTGACATTGCCAAAACCCCAGCGAGTAATACGCCCCGCCTTGAAGCCCTCGAAGTCCAACGTGCTGCCTACTTATCTTCCATTGCTTCCCTAGAAGTCGATCGTCAATACCTCCAACAAGCTAGCGGCAAAATCGCCGAAATCGCCAAAATCGTCCTCCCCATCGAGATCAAAACTTTCTCGGAAGTTACCCAAAAAGCTCGCTCTCCACTCCAAATTGCTATCCTTTCCCTCATCGCGGGTTTCATGCTCGCTACCCTCGCCGCTATTATCCGCGAGCAAATTCCCCACATCAAAGCCGAACTGAGTAGAGAAGAGGGAAAATGACCGAATGTCGGGCTTTTGAGTTAAAGTAGTTACATTTGTAGTTACGGGGAGAGCCAAAGATGCTTCAAACAATAAAACTGCGACGGATTGGGAACTCAGTGGGCGTAACCTTCCCCAAAGAATGGTTAGAGCGGCTGAACCTTACTGAAGGGGACACTCTCTTTGTCACGGAAACCGAACGAGGACTCGAACTCAGTCCTTACGATCCCGACTTTGAGCGGGCGATGGCAATTTACCGACAAGGAAGCCAAAAGTTCCGCCACGCCCTCAAGGAATTAGCTCGGTGAATCAACCGACATGGCTGACAGAACCCATAGTTCTGGCAATTCACGAGGCTTTAATCTCCCAATACGGTGGTTTATCGGGACTAAGGGATAGTGGGATGCTGAGTGCGAGTTTGGCTCGCCCCCGCCATCGCTTTGCCTACGAGCCAGAGGTTTCTTTACCCGCTTTAGCCGCCGCCTACGGTTTCGCCCTATGTAATAACCATCCTTTCATTGATGGCAATAAACGCACGGCTTTCATGGCAATGTACGTTTTCTTAGGGTTGAATGGCTATGGCTTGACGGTTCCAGAACCGGAGGTTGTTCTGATGATGGAAGGATTGGCATCGGCAGAGATTGATGAAAAGGCTCTGGCTGCGTGGTTGACTCAATCAATCCCATAGACGCGACTCAACACTCGCGTGCTAGGAAACTGCCTGCAAGCGGTTAAAATCCTCTAAAGTTTCGAGCAATCGATCGCGCCCCTTATGGTCAAACGATTTCCCTTCCCTTCCACCTACCGTTTCGCACAATTTGCACTTGATGCCTTCACTGCTGGGTTTGCGTTCTACCTCGCCTTTCCGATACGGTTCGAGGGCAGCGTCGTCCCCCCCCACGACACCATCGCCATCGTCCTCCCCCTCCTCGCCATTCCCGGACGACTGCTAACTAATGCTGCCTTTGGTTTATACCAACAAGTCTGGCGTTTATTTGGCTTCAAGGACTTCATTCGCCTATTCAACGCCGTTACCTTCTTCTCTCTTTTCACCCTCGTCCTCACTCGCCTCTTGCTCCCGCGCTGGTGGCTCAATTTCGTTGGCGTTCCCCTCGGCGTGTCCGTCATCGATTGGTGCTTCTGCTTGATGGGAATGGTCGCCCTGCGCTACGCCCGCCGTCGTTCTGCACAGCAACCTTTGTGGCGGCGAAGGCAGCGTAACGAACCGCAAAAGCGGGTACTGCTCATCGGCGCGGGACAAGCGGGATCCCTGGTAGCGCAAGAAGTTCGGCAAAATCCCAGTCTCAATTTCAAAGTTGTGGGTTTTCTGGACGACGATCGCACCAAAGTCGGACGCACGGTAGAAGGGATTAAAGTTCTCGGTACGACCTCTCAACTGGTCGCGATCGCGCAGTACCATCAGGTCAAAGAAGTCCTGATCGCCATGCCTTCAGCCAGAGCAGAGCAAATTCGCCACATCGTCGCTCTGGCGCGCGGTACGTCCCTTGACCTTAAGATTATCCCCAGTCACGGCGAACTACTGCGCGATCGCTCCCTTGCCCCCCAAGCGCGGGAAATCCAAATTCAAGACATCCTCGGACGCGCCGAAATCCATCTTGACTTTGCCGAGCAGTTCGATACTCTCTTCTCCTCCGCCCAAGAACAAGTTGCCGGACGAACGATCCTCGTCACCGGCGCAGGAGGAACCATCGGCTCGGAAATCTGCCGCCAAATCGCCCGTTTAGCCCCGCAGCGCCTCTTGTTACTGGGTCGAGGGGAAAACAGTATCTTTCACGTCGAACGGAGCCTTAAACGCCAATTTCCGACGGTAGAGATGACACCCCTCATCGCTGATATCCGCCATCGCGATCGCATCGAATGGATTCTCAAAACCTGGCAACCTGATATTATCTTCCACGCTGCCGCCCACAAGCACGTCCCCTTGATGCAGCACAACCCGACGGAAGCGCTGGAAAATAACAGCCTCGCTTCCGCCCAACTCGCCGCACTCGCCCAACGCTACGGGGTTAAAAGTTTTGTGATGATTTCTACCGATAAGGCGGTCGATCCCCGTAACTTTATGGGAGCAAGCAAGCGCCTAGCAGAACTGCTGGTTAAGGCGCAGGCGCACCAGAGCAATACTCGCTTTTTGGTAGTACGATTCGGCAATGTTTTAGGGAGTCGCGGCAGCGTCGTTCCCATTTTCCAGGAACAAATCGCGCGGGGCGGTCCGGTGACGGTGACAGATCGAGAGATGACGCGCTATTTCATGACAGCACCGGAAGCCTCGCAGTTGGTGATTCAAAGCTTAGCTGTAGGGAAGTCGGGGCAAACATTGATCCTAGATATGGGGCAGCCGGTGAGAATTTACGACCTAGCAGAACAAGCGATCGAACTGGCAGGATTTGTTCCTCATGTCGATATTCCCATTGAGATTATTGGCTTGCGTCCCGGCGAAAAATTACACGAATCTTTGGTTTGCAAGGTGGAAACAGTGGAAATAACTCCGCATCCAAAAATTGTTGCTGTGGTGGGAGGAATTCCTGACTTTCAAGCAGCAGAACAAGCGATTTTAATGCTGCAAAACGCAACGCAAAACGTTAATGACTCGGAAGAATTATGGGCGATCGCGCAGCAGTGCCAAACGGCATTAGAATCATCAAATTGCTTGACTCGGATAAGTACGCGAGAGCAAAGAATAAGCTAACGCCTTCCTTGCTGTCGTAGTATTTCATCTGCCCAAATCCGATCTTCTTTCGGTAGTAGCGGGTTTGCTTCTGCTGCATAGTCGATCGCGAGATCGAAACCCGCGCGCTGGTAAACTTCGCTCAATACGGCTTGCAAATCGACGAGGGGTTCTTCATCGCCCGCGCACAGGGGCAAGGCAAAGGCTGGAATTCGGGATCGCACCCCAAAAACATACAATTCCGCCCAGGGACGGCGATTGCTCCGACTCACGAGAATGTTATAATCCCCCGTCGGTCTTTCTTCTACTAATTCCATCGGTTTTCCCTCTCGCAGCAAGTCAATCTCGATGAAATGGGTTAAACTGCCCAAAACTTCCCAACGCTTGCGAAGATAACTCTCTCGCCCGACTCCGGAACGTTTGTTTTTTGGTGATAAAATCTCGATCGCCGCTATAACAGTTTCCGTTGCAATTTCTCGAATTTCTAAAAAATATTCTCTCACCTCTTCCGACATCGGCGTTCTCACGGCAATTGCGGGTGCTGTCGCCAAGACTCCAAGAGGTTCGCTAGGAGTTTCAATTTTGGGAATGGGGGTAGAAATCGTCACATCGGGCAAGCCGACAAAAACCGATTCAACGCGATCGAGGTAAGTTCGCTTTTCCACTGCTACGCGGTACTTCGGACGTAGCTGCGGACCGAGGGTATCGGCTAGATTAACGATTAACCGATTATGCACTTCTGCCCAGAGTTGGGGATGTTCTAAATAACCTGAGTTCGGGTTAAGGCTATTTTTACACTCATTTTACGAAGGAATCGGGGTTAGAGCGAACGAAAGAATGAGGCTTTCGGCTTATCCCGAACTGACGTTAAATAATTGCAGGTGCTTCGCTCTTAATTGTATCCTTGCCCCTTAATTCAAACTAAGCGTAATTCCCAATCTCGTGGCAAATCCCAAACACCGAAGTATAGCCGTGCAAGAACGTACTTTCACCCACCGGGCCGATTTCGCCGTTGCAGAAAAAGCCGCCTAAAGGAACGTCTTTAAAATAGCGATCGAAGAGTTGAGATTCAAAGTTGGGCTTTCCGTAAAGTCCCTCGCCGCGTCCCAAACAGGAGAAGAGCAGCGCGCCCGCTGCATCGCCCTGACGCTTTTGCAGCCACATTTCTAAGTCTTCGGCTGAGGTACGAGCGTCGCGCAGGTGGAACTGGATGCGCTGTCCGGGGCGCACGCGATCGCCGATCGCGATCGCACCAAGCCGAGGATCGATCCCGATGATGTTCCGAATTAAAAAATCGCCCCGATCTAAATCTGGCTTGAATTCATCGCGCACTAACCCGATAAACAGCGAGTGTTGGGCGAGTTGTCTATCCTCTGGGTTCAAAGTCTGGATAATGCTTTGCAAAGCCTCTAACGGCGTTTGTGCAGCCGTTGTCGCCGATCGCTCGCTATCCGGTTGCAGTTGCAACAGCACGTTGCGTTCCCCTTGGATAATGCGATAGGGCTGACCGATGGGACGGCAACCTTGAGCGACAATGGTTTCGATGACAATCTTGCCACTCAGGGCTACGCCAATCGTCCCTTCCTGATAATGGCGATTGTTACTAAATAAGCTCATCCCGAGATTACTACTCCCCGCACTCGCCAGTCCCCCAATCGTCACCGAACCGGGATAGGCATAATCGATCCCTTGCAACAGATTGTTAATTTGGGAACTGAACGGATCCGCTAGCAAAATAAACTTAGGTTGAGCTTCGGGAAATACCCCAATTGCCTCCGCCCAGCGATCGGGCGACGCATCCAAGTCCGGCAGATCGGCTTCTAACAGATGAAAGGTCGTAATTTCAACTTCCGGCAGGCGGGCAAGGGTCAAACTCAGTGCAGGCGAGCGTTCCACTTCCTGCGCTTCCGCTCCGACTGGCCCGCTGCCGATCGCACCGCCCCCGCCGCAGCCAATTAGAATCGGTTCGGGGAGTTGTTCTGCTAAAAGTGGCATTAGTCTGGGATATTCGCTAGCAAAGGCGGCAGAAATAAAGATAATTCCTAAATCGGGCTTGCAAGCGAGCGATTCTCGGGCGGTTTCGACAACCTCATTGACTGCCGCTTCTAGGGAAGGACGAGTCGAAAAGGCGTTGGCCCACTTCATGGAATCTGACATGGCTAATATCGCTTCGCGAAATTAAAAATTAAATCTTAAAAATTTTGAACGGTCAGTAAGCATGAGTTTAAGGATCGGTCAATTCAGTCTTAGTTAAATACCACGCGCTTGACCTTTGCTATCTCAACTCTACGCTTAAGAGCGATCCGATCTGCTAGGAGGGTCGTCCCACCATGAATTAATTTTACGGCTAATGACGGCAATCTATTTTAATGGATTGACCTTAAAATTATTCATCGGTAGGAACATTCAATTGAATATCCCTACTCGAGTTCCCCGTGGGAGCAAGTCACTTTTGTCGCCCTCTCCCTAAATCCCTTTCCCAACTTTGGGAGACGACTTTGAGGCTACTCCCCTTCGCCGTTCAACAAACAGCGAAGCATCCTCTGTCATCCCCACCAGAATTGCGGGGGGAATGAGGAGGGGGCAGAGAAGGGGCCGGGGGATGAGGGCGATCGCGGCGCAAGTTTGACCTGCTCCCGTTCACCGTACTGTCAAGCTTCTCCGCTCGATTTAATATCCAGAATTCCCTAAGAATCTGAGGGATTATTTTTGGGTTTCCTAGGGTGAAAGCGAATGCCTAAAAAAACATCATAAAGAAAAATCCAAAAATCTTTTCCTTGAAATATTCCTAGCGATAAATGGCTACCTTTTGATTCTAACAGCGGTTTAGTAGCCCGATAAGCCGCTTGATATTTGTACCAAGGAATAGAAGGCCACAGGTGATGGATCAAGTGATAATTTTGACCAAAAATGGCAATATTTAAAATCGGACTGGCATAGACTCGCGCGTTTTTCCAGCGATTTCGTTCTTGAAAAGGACGGTGAGGGAGATAATCAAAAAACAACCCTAACGCTATCCCTACAACTAACGCCGCTGACAGCCAATAGTTAATTAAGTAATTATAAAAGCCGTACTGGAGCGAACAATAAACCAAAACGACTAAAAACAAACGGCTGAGAAACCATTCGAGCAACTCGTATTTTCTCCACAAACGCCGCTTAAAGAAAAAAATTTCGTGATAGAAGAAGCGGGGTGCAATCAACCATAACGGACCGCCAGTGGAAACAAAATGATCGGGATCGTTCTCCGGATCGTTAACGTTAGCGTGATGCTGGAGGTGAACTCGCGTAAATACGGGGAATGCAAACCCTAAAATTAGTGCGCTGCCGTGTCCCAAAATCGCATTGACAATTTTGTTGCGATGTGCTGCGTTGTGCGAAGCATCGTGAATGACAGAGCCAGCGAGGTGAAGCGCCAGCACGTTCATCCAGAAACTGCACCAATGATGCCAACCCCACAGCCAGTAGCCGTACGTCGAAATCGTCAAAAGGACGATGGAAGCGACTAGCATCAATAACGTTGGATTTAGACCGCCCGGGGGTTGTAAAAACTCTCTAGGGACTGTCAGCGGCATTTTTGCCTCCGACATCGTTCTTTTTGCTCCTTCTATTTACAAGTCCATTGGGTAGTATAAGCGACAACGGTACAATGATAAAGATTTGTAACACGACATTAGACTTATACCCCAGAGGGAAGACAACTAAAGGAACTTATCATTAGTTATTAAGCTGCTGGGGTAGAAGAGAAAGATGATTCTTCAGATGAGAGGTTCTGCGGGAGCGTGCCGTAGCGCTTGAGAATGCGATCGAGTTTAATCTCCTTTTCGAGCAGGCAAGCATGACCGCTGTCGGGTAGGATACAAATCCGAGCATCGGGGAACAGTCCGGCTAAACGCTTTGCTTCTTGGACCGAAGGTAATAAGCGATCGGCGGCTCCTGCAATTAAAACGACGGGTTTGTTAAAGCGCTGGAGTTGTTTGCGATCGATCTGAAAGTCGCGCAATAGGGATAAACGCCAACTGACGGTTTTAGGGGGAAGCGACTGCATTGCCGCTAGCAGCGCCGAGCTATTTTTAGGTTCGACTCGCCGCGTCTCTGCTAAAAAGGGGAGTAGGATTCCGGCTGTTCCGCGATACAGGGGTTCCGGAAAGGATTCAACCAAAGGAATCGCCCAATGGTAGAGGGGATAGCGGCTAAACGACGAAGCGGGATTGCTTAGAATTAGAGTATCAATGGCTTCGGGTTGCGCGATCGCGACTTTCATCGCCAAGCACCCCCCAAACGACTCGCCGCATAAAACAACTTGTCTTTGCCCCCGTTCGGCTTCGATCGCATTCGTCACCTGCCTCTGTAGGGCATCCCAGTCTTGCAAATTTTCAGCGGGGATCGCAGCGCAACGCACGTCAAAGCAGGATTCCAAACTCCCAATCTGGGCGTGCAATAACTGCCCGGTGCTGTCCATTCCCGGCAGGTAAACGAAGAGAGGAGCGTTGGGATTGCTTTTTCTCGGCTTCAAAAAGGAAAGATAAGTCATTACGGTTATCAGTCATCGGTTATCAGTTATCAGCGATCCAATGGCACGGTTTTAAGACCAAAATTCAAATTCAGGCGAACGGGTCGGGACATTCGATTGAAGTCGGGTTGATTTGAGTTCTCGCTGAATTGGACGATCGCGCGGCAATTTCTGGGAATCTTGCCCAATGGCTCCATTGTACGTTGCCGGGTGCGATGGAAGGGGAGGCAAGCAGATGGGTGAATTCCCGAGCCATTGCTAAGCTAAGGCGCATTTAAATTGGGTAAACTCAATCTCTCCCTCTCTCCCCGTCAGTCCCAGATCGCAATTTAAATGACGAACAGCTTAGGGGTGCAAAACACGATCGAGGTGAGGGAAAGGATAGAATTGCGTCTTTCTACAAGAGCTTTTTAGGTTATCCTAGGGGATTGTAGAATTGACTTGCACGTGCAAGATTGTTAGCGAGATCGAGTCTCTCAACTTCCCAAAATCGACGAAGCGCTTTAAACGGCTGCCTCTCGGTAGAGCGGAAAACTTGAGACAGAGTGCCTCGCTCGACTTGCCAAGCCGTTAAGTTTATCGATTAAATATACGCCTCTATTTCTGGGGATCGTAGTTCCAAGAATCGCGATCGCGATCGCCAGAGAGATTATTAAAAATCTAAGTATTATTTCATGAACGCCTCTCATCAACCCCCGGAAACGTTTGCGCTGACGACTCCTTTGTATTATGTCAATGATGTTCCCCATATCGGGAGCGCTTATACGACAATAGCAGCCGACGCGATCGCGCGCTTCAAACGCCTCCAAGGGCTATCTGTCCTCTTCATTACCGGGACTGACGAACACGGGCAAAAGATTCAACGCACTGCCGAAGCGAACCAATTAGCACCGCAAGAACATTGCGATCGCGTTGTTGCACGCTTTGCAGAACTTTGGAATTTGCTCGAAATTCAGTACGATCGCTTCAGCCGCACCACCGCCGATAACCACAAACGCATCGTCAAAGAATTTTTTATGCGCGTTTGGGAGCGCGGCGACATTTATCTAGCTCAACAACAAGGCTGGTACTGCGTCGCCTGCGAAGAATTTAAAGAAAAGCGGGAACTCACAGAGACGGGGAACTGCCAAATCCACACCAACCAAAAAGCTGAATGGCGCGACGAACAAAATTACTTTTTCAAACTCTCCAATTACCAACAACAACTAGAAGACCTCTATCGCGATCGCCCCAGCTTTATTCAACCGGAATCGCGTCGCAATGAAGTGTTAAAATTCGTCCGCCAAGGACTGCAAGATTTCTCTATTTCTCGTATCGATCTCGATTGGGGCTTCCCTGTTCCGACCGATCCCCAACATACTATTTATGTTTGGTTCGACGCACTTTTAGGATATGTCACCGCCCTCCTGGAACCCGATGCCGAACCGACCTTAGAGAACGCTTTATCTCAAGGGTGGCCGATAAATTTACATCTCATTGGCAAAGATATTTTGCGGTTTCATGCGGTCTATTGGCCTGCCATGTTACTCTCAGCAGGGATTTCCCCCCCTGAAAAAGTTTTCGGTCACGGTTTTCTAACTAAAGATGGCCGTAAAATGGGAAAAACGCTGGGAAACACCGTCGATCCCTTCGAGCTAGTCAAGCGCTATGGCTCGGATGCAGTTCGTTATTATTTCCTTAAGGAAATCGAGCTAGGGCAAGACGGCGACTACAATGAAGTTCGATTTGTTAATATTTTGAATGCGGACTTAGCCGATAGCTTTGGTAATTTACTCAATCGAACCCTCGGTATGGCAAAAAAATATTGTCGCGGGCAAGTACCAGAGCGATCGGGAAGTGAAATTTCGGAAAATTGCATACTTAAATCTCTGGGTTTAGGATTGGGAGAGCGAGTTTCACAAGCTTACGACTCGCTGGCGTTCAGACAGGCGTGTGAAGAAATCTTTATTTTGATTCGAGGGTGCAATAAATACATTGACGAGCAAGCGCCTTGGAGCCTCTATAAGCAAAAAAAACAAGCCGAGGTCGAAGAGATATTGTATTCTGTTTTAGAATCAGTTAGATTATCAGCGTATCTTCTGGCACCGATTGTTCCCAACCTTAGCAATGCGGTTTACCAGCAACTCGGCTTCGGGATTGACTTTAACAATAAAAATCTAGTTAATAGTAGAGAACTTTTTCAGAATCACAGTCAATGGGGCATCTTACCGCCAGGGCAAGCGCTCGGTCAATCTCGTCCGATTTTTCCCCAACTGGAACTTCCCGCTTCGAGTTGAGCGTCTTTGCTATTTAGAGGAACTATCCTTCTGTAAGGTGATTCCTCCGGAAGCGAAATCTCTCAAAACATCCTGTTTTTCATATTTTTTAGATAATAAATGAGGTATAGCCATGCTAGAAGAAAGTTTTAGCGACGACCCGGTTTTTCCGCCGGAACAAGTCTTGGAGAACCGAGGTCGAGTCGCAATTTTTATTGACGGCTCGAATCTCTTTTATGCAGCTTTACAACTCGGACTAGAAATCGATTACACGAAACTTCTGTATCGCCTGACCTCGGGATCGCGGCTTTTGCGAGCCTTCTTTTACACGGGAGTCGATCGCACCAACGAAAAGCAGCAAGGCTTTCTATTGTGGATGCGGCGCAACGGCTATCGCGTCATTGCTAAAGACTTGGTTCAACTCCCCGATGGCTCGAAAAAAGCGAATTTGGATGTCGAAATTGCGGTCGATATGATGGCTTTAGTGGGCGCTTACGATACGGCAGTTCTCGTCAGCGGCGACGGCGATCTCGCTTACGCTGTCGATGCGGTCAGTTATCGCGGGGCGCGGGTGGAAGTGGTAAGCTTGCGCTCGATGACGAGCGACAGCTTGATTAATGTGGCGGATCGCTATATCGACTTGGATCAAATCAAGGAAGATATTCAAAAACACCCAAAGCATAGCGCCCATAGTCCTCACTACCGAACCTTCCCCGGCATCCGAATTTTAAATGAAGAGAACCAGCGATAAGGGCTATTCGGGCGCGGAACTTCGCCGGAGGTTCGGGGTCAACAGGTTAAACTGGCGATCGCAAACGGCAATTTTGAGCTTGAATGCTGAAGGATATCAAAGGAATGAGGTTAGCGAGCGGCGCGCTGGGCTGTATGCTGTTGGGGTTGAGCGTTGGATTTTTGGGATGCCAGCGCGCTCCCCAATCGCAGCAGCAAGCAGCAGTCTCTTCGCCCGCTTCTCCCGTCGAAGAAGGGTTAACTGCTGAAAATGTAACGCTGGAGCAGAAGGATAAGAACGGTCAACCGCTCTGGAAATTAGAGGCGGCAAAAACAAAATATTCCAAAGAGCGCAAATACGTCTATCTCGAAGGGGTGAAGGGAAACCTGTATCAAGATGGCAAAATCGTGTTGCAGGTGCGATCGCGGCTGGGCGAATTAGAAGAAAACGGCAAAAAAGTGCTGCTCAAAGACCAAATTGTGGCGATCGATCCTCGCAATCAGGCGGTTATGAAAGCAGATGAGTTCGAGTGGCGGCCCGAGGAAGATGTCGCGATCGCGCGTAAAAATTTGACCGGTAGTAACGGTAATATTAATGCTTCTGCCACAGAAGGACGCTACCAAAGCCGTTCTCAGCGTTTAGAACTGCTCGGACAAGCCAAAGCGATCGCCAAAGATCCCGCCTTGCAATTGCAAGCCGAACGGCTACTCTGGGAAATTCCAACTAAAGTCGTCAGCAGCGATCGCCCGATTGCCGTCGATCGCTATCAAGGCAAAAATGTTAGCGATCGCCTCGTTGCGAAAAAAGGGCAAATCAACCTCGCCACGCAAATTGCAACCGTTGAGGGTAACGTCGAGCTAAAATCCCTCGAACCCAAAATGCAAATTGCTTCCAACAGCGCCAGTTGGAACCTCAAAAATCGTACCGTCCAAACCAACCAACCGACGCGCGTTCTTCACCACCAAGCCGGATTTACGGCTACCGGGAATCAAGGCTTCATCGACATCGAACGCCAACTCGTGCGCTTGCAAGGCGGCACGCAAGCGATTAATCTCCGCAAAAAAGCCAATCTTTACGCCAACCAACTGATCTGGCAAATTCCGCAAAAACTTCTGTTTGCAGAAGGCAATGTTATTTACGATCAAGCCGATCCCCCGTTGCATTTAGAAGGTCCTAAAGCGACGGGAAATCTCGACACCCAGCAGATTGAAGTCGCGGGAAATACCGGCGGTCAAGTCGTTACCGAAATTGCTCCTTAAACTGATGTGCTTTGGTGAGTCTTGCGCGAGCGCGCTTTAATAAAGCGCAAACGTTAACTCCTGCTGGTACTTGCGAGTTAACAGGTGATTGCTCCCCAACAAATTAAAAATCGATAACATCGCCTTCCGCGCCCCATCATCCCGATATTTGCGGCTTTCTTGCACGATCGCAAGAAACGCTTGCAACGCTCCCTCGTAATCCTCCGCCAGCGTCAAACGTGCCGCTTCTGCAAAGGCGCGATCGAGTTCGCTTTCGGTGGGCTGCTGTACGATTTGTTGGAATTGAATCAAGGTTTTTAGCGACTGGGCGCGGGCGTAATCCTCGCCCTTATCCGCGCCAATAGTAGAGAGCATCTGTTCTGCTGCATCTAAGAGATTGACGCGCAGCAAAAACTGCGCTGCCGCTAAAATAACGCGAGTATTATCGGGATAGCGAGCGAATAAATCATCGAAAATTTCTTTCGCCCGTTGAGGATATTTGGAGGCGATCGCAGCGTTAGCTTCCTCCAAACCCAACTCCAACGACGACTTTAAATTCAGCCGTCCCAAAAACTCCCGCAACTGCCCTTCCGAAAGCGCGCCCACAAACCCCGGAATCGTTTCTCCTTGGGTAACAACGCGCACGTCAGGTACGCCTTCAACTCCGTATTGTCCCGCCAAGTCCGGTTCGCGATCGATATCAACCTTAGCGAGGATAAAATCGTACTCTTGCACTAATTTTTCTAAAATTGGCTTTAAAAGCTGGCAAGGACCGCACCAAGTCGCGTAAAAATCGACTAAGACTGGCGTTTTGTAGGACTTTTCCAGAACTTCTGTGCTGTAGCTGTCGCGATCGACTTCGATTGCATAGCCCATGTTCTACATATCCTTAAACTGTGAGTTCAACGGAGTCGCAAGTCTCTATTTTATCTTAAGTTGAAAGCCTCATTTCTTCAGGGTCGCGATCGAGCTTCAGGTTTTTATCGAACTCTTGTTTTTAAAATAGTACAAAAATACAAGCTAACCGTTTAAACTCGAAAACACCGGTTGTTAAAGAAAACAATGGGGAGAGCGATAAACGTTGTCCGTCCTCCATTGATTGAATCCTGTTCGCTATTTTAGGTGCTAGGAAAATTATTCTTTAAAAAATATTTGGTAAACGATCCAACCAATTAAGCTACCAATCCCTAAATAGATGAGCAAACCCCCCACCACCAGCACAGCGTAGACCAGGGAAACTCCAACAATCGTAAAGAAAATAAATTTAACAACATTAACAGTTTTCTTTCCCAAGCGTTGCAATTGTGCTGCAGGTGAATTTGGTTTCGTCCTTTTAGATGAGTCGTTTTGGTTGATTTCGGCTTCAAGTTCCCGTAAACGTAAATCTTGTTCTCGCTTGTTTAAGTTTTGTTCCAGACGTTTGAGTTCCCTTTCTGGATCGTTATTGAAATTCATAGGAGTTCACTCGATCTCAAAACTGCATTAATATTAAAAAGTAACGCGAAAATCTCATATAAGTATAACTGAAGATAAAAGCATCGGCTACAAACGGATTACTCTTGCTGAAACTCAAACCCAGTTTCTCACTGCTCGTTTCGGCGTAAATTTTCCCGACTGCCCACTGCTCCGCCATCAGGCGCTGATAACTAAAATGACTCTCTCCCTCGATCGCGAAATTCTCTACCCCGACAGCGACGGCCGACCAATGGCAGATAATACGAAACAATATCGCTGGATTGTCTTAATTAAAGAAAATCTCGAACTGCTCTTCGCCGACAATCCCGAAATTTTTGTGGCGGGCGACTTACTTTGGTACGCAGTCGAAGGTTCCCCCGAAATTCGCCTCGCTCCCGATGTAATGGTTATCTTCGGAAGACCTAAAGGCGATCGCGGTTCGTATCAACAGTGGAAAGAAGACAACATTGCACCGCAAGTCGTCTTTGAAATTCTTTCTCCCGGAAATCGTCTCAAAGAGATGGTGAAAAAGCTCCGATTTTACGAGGACTATGGGGTAGAAGAATATTACATCTACGACCCCGATTCTAACGAACTCGATGGAATGCTGCGCCAACAAGGGGAGTTGAATTTCATTGAAGAAATAGACGGATTTACGAGTCCGAGGTTGGGAATTCGCTTTGTTTTGACTCCGGAAACGCTCTTAATTTATCGTCCCGACGGGCGGAAGTTTTTAACGACTCTCGAACTCGAACAGCGTGCCGAACAAGAACGCCAACGCGCCGAACAAGAACACCAGCGCGCCGAACAAGAACACCAGCGCGCCGAACGATTAGCGGCTCAACTCAGAGCATTAGGAATTGAGCCTGAAATTTGAAATCGCCGAAAGCCACACCCAAGAGAATAGGGACGTTAAATGTAACGTCCCTACTTTATGTATTTTGGCTCTCTGTGGTTCGCCAATTTTTGCGTATTTTAGGATCGATCGGATTGCATCTCAAAAACTACTCGAGTTGTTTGACTTCATTAACTAATTGAGCAACAACGTCTCGAGCGCTACCAAATAACATCATGGTACGGTCTTGGAAAAATAACTCATTTTGAACGCCAGAAAAACCAGTTCCCGTCCCGCGTTTGATGACAATGGTATGCTTGGCTTTATCAACTTCAAGAATTGGCATTCCATAAATCGGGCTGCCGCGATCGTGACGCGCGGCGGGGTTCACCACATCGTTCGCCCCAATCACTAGCGCCACATCAGTTTGATCGAACTGAGGGTTGATATCATCCATGTCGTAAAGCTGGGTGTAGGGAACGTTAGCTTCGGCGAGCAAGACGTTCATATGTCCCGGCATTCGTCCGGCAACGGGGTGAATGGCGTATTTCACTTCAACGCCCGACTTTTCAAGCATTTCGGCGAGTTCGCGGACGGCGTGCTGTGCTTGAGCGACTGCCATTCCGTAACCGGGGACAATCGCAACAGATCGCGCGTACCCCAGCATCATCGCACCTTCTTCGGGATCGATACTCTTCATCGAACCGCCGGAAGTTCCCGAAGAACCGCCGCCGCCGACTTCGCTTGCGCCCCCAAATCCGCCAAACAGAACGCTTGTCAGCGAACGGTTCATCGCTTTGCACATGATCTGGGTGAGGATGATCCCCGAAGCGCCTACCAACGCGCCCGCAACAATGAGCATATTATTGTTGACGACAAAACCGGCAGCCGCCGCAGCGAGTCCGGAGTAGGAGTTGAGTAGCGAGATCACGACGGGCATATCGCCGCCGCCGATGGGGATGACGAAGAGGATACCGAGGGCGAGGGAAATCGCAACTAAGCCAAAGAAGACAGCAAGATTTTCGGGATAGAGGCAGAAGTAAATGCTACCGCCAAGGAAACTTGCGAGTAAGAGCGCGTTAATCGATTGTTGGAAGGGAAATAAAATAGGCGCGCCGGGGAGGAGTTCTTGCAGTTTGGCGAAAGCGACAAGACTGCCGGTGAGGGTGACGCAACCAATGAGAATGCCGAGGAGAATGACAATTTCGGAGGTGAGGGAGAGGGGTTGTCCGCTCGATAGCACTCGCCAGAATTCCGCGATCGCGACTAAAGCCGAAGCCGCACCGCCCAAACCGTTGAAAATGCCGACCATCTGCGGCATAGCTGTCATCGCGACTTTGTAGGCGGAAACGGCCCCAATGGCGCTGCCAACTGCGATCGCGCCGAGAATCCCTCCATAGCTCAAAACTTGGCGATCGAGCATCGTCGCAACAATAGCGACTAACATCCCTGCTGCCGCTAATTGGTTGCCAAAGCGCGCCGTCGCCGGAGAACCTAACTTTTTCAAACCGACAATAAACAAGCCGATGGCAATCAAATAACTGGCTTGAATGCCGGTTGGAATTAATTCGCTCCAGTTCATCGAAAACTCCTGAGTGTGAAACCCCGTCTTAGAAAAACGGTTTTTGTTTGAGAAGGACGAGCGGTTGTCTTGGAAACCAAGTCACCGTTATTTCGAGGGCTGCAACAGTGAATAGTACACAAACCGCTCATCGTGAGGTTTTGGAGTCACCCTATCGGGTGGTTAAAATGTCAAGCCTTGCTCTCTTTTTTCGCAAACATTAGCAACATTCGGTCGGTCACAAGAAAGCCGCCGACAACGTTAATTGTTGCTAAAATAACGGCGATTAATCCCAAAATGACAGGGAGATGGAAGTTGGTTGCCCCGGAGACTAAAATTGCTCCGAGAACTGCAATCCCAGAAATAGCATTGGCCCCAGACATTAAGGGCGTATGCAAGGTCGGCGGGACTTTATTAATGATCTCAAAACCAACGAAACTTGCCAGCACGAAGACCAGCAAACAAGTTAGCAATGTTTCGGCACTCATGATTTTAGTGATTAGCTATCAGTTATTAGCGAACGGTCATTAGTCTCGAACTTGACTTTCTCGGTTAACTATTGACGGTTTGTTCCAGCGCAGATTTCACCCGTTCGTTACGAATCTCTCCAGCATAAGTAACGCAGGTTTCGGCAACAATATCATCGTTGAAATCTAGCTCGATTTGCCCATCTTTCACCAAACACGCTAAAAATGTCGCGATATTTTTGGCATACATTTGACTGGCGTGGACGGACATAGAAGCCGGAAGATTAATCGGGCCAATAATGCTAACGCCTTTATATTGAATGTCTTTTCCGGCTTCAGTGACGGCGCAGTTACCGCCCTGTTCGGCAGCAATATCGACAATGACGGCTCCCGGCTTCATTTGGGAGACCATTTCTTCAGTGACGATAATCGGCGCTTTTTTACCGGGAACTTGGGCAGTACAGATAACCGCATCGGCACTGGCGACGTGGGTTGCGATCGCGTCTTGGGTACGCCGTTTGGATTCTTCGGAGATTTCTTTAGCGTATCCTCCGGCTGCTACGGTGTCTTCTTCCAGATTCGCCTCAACAAACTTAGCCCCCAAACTTTGCACTTCTTCTTTGACGGCAGGGCGAATGTCAAACGCTTCGACGACTGCACCCAAGCGCCGCGCCGTCGCAATCGCACTCAATCCCGCTACGCCCGCACCAATAACGAAAACCTTAGCCGGACGAATTGTTCCTGCTGCTGTCGTCAGCATCGGGAAAAATTTTGGGAGCGCTGCGGCGGCGATTAAAACAGCTTTATATCCCGCTAGGGAGGCTTGCGAAGAAAGCGCATCCATGCTTTGGGCGCGACTGGTGCGCGGGATCGATTCCATTGCGAAGGCGGTAATTTGGCGCTGTTGTAACTGTTGAATTGCCGCCGGATTGCCGAGGGGATTGAGGAATCCCACCAAAACTGCACCTGGTTTCAGGCGTTCGATTTCTTCGGGTTTAGGGGGTGCGACTTTCAGAATAACGTCGGCTTCGCCCCAGAGTTGGGCGGGATCGTCGATGATTTTAGCGCCGACGGATTCATAAGCATCGTTACTAAAAAACGAGCCGTCTCCCGCGCCCGACTCGACCCAAATTTCCCAACCTTGTTTGACCCAACGCGCAATTGTATCCGGGATCGAGGCAACCCGGCGTTCGCCGACTTCAATTTCTTTCGCGATCGCTATTTTCATGAAGACTCCTTTAGCAAAATTTTTCGATGTTGGGGGCTTGCTTTCCCTCCCCAATCGCGGCGCGTTACACTCAATTGCATCCTAAGCTGCCTCCTAATCTAATCTCGATTTGCGATCGCGACCGGCGATCTTTAGCTTGTTTTATGGATTGCAAGGAATGGAATCGCTAGGGAACAAATGCTAAGTATTTCTACGTCTTGGGAATCGCTTAAAGTTTAGTAACATAGTGATTCGAGTATTTCCAGTTCTGAACTAAAATTTATGCTTTTCTCAAAAATAGTCTCCTCTCGGTTTGTGTCTGCGATCGCTGCGACAGGTTGCCTCTTAGCGGGCTTTAGCGCGCCGATTTTAGCCCAAAATAACTCCGGATTGACGATTTTTAGTGGGGTCGAGCGTCCCAATCAACTCGGATACTACCTGGATTTTGGCGGCAACCGCGACCAACGCGATCGCTATCGCCTCCGCGTCCCTAGCGACAAAATGGAACTCGGCGTAAAAACCTTCGCCATTAGCTATCCGGATTACTACGACGGTAAATTCGATGTCGATAGCGTTGAAGTGGTTGCTGAAGGTCAATCGATTCCCATTGATGAAGTCGTTTGGAACAAACCCGATCGCGTCCTCTTAATCTACCTCGCCGACCCAATCGAAGCTGGCAAATCCGTCGAACTTGTCCTCTCCAACGTCCGCAATCCGCGCTGGGGCGGAACCTACTACTTTGAAGGACGCGCTGCTGCCCCCGGCGACGTTCCCCTCCCCCGTTACCTCGGCACCTGGATTGTCAGCATTCAATAACTCGCTAGCAGATGGTGTGATAGCGCGCTTTTGTGTTAAAATAAAAGACTGTGGCTTTTTTTGAAAAGCTAGCCAACAATTTTCTATTTTATTTTAACGATCGCGAGGAGAGAGGCAGTGACTCAGCGTACTTTAGGTGGCACCAATCGCAAACGCAAAAGAACATCCGGGTTCCGCGCTCGAATGCGTACCCCCAACGGTCGCCGGGTTATTAGCGCCCGTCGCCGTAAAGGTCGCCATCGTTTGGCAGTCTAATCCACTTCAGTTAATCAAAACTCGTTAACTGAGTGTGGGATTGCCAAAAATAAATCGGCTTCATCGACGGGATTTTCAGGTCGTTTACCAACAGGGCTTTTCCCGCCATAGCTCGCATTTGAAGTTGAAAGCACTTCCGGCCCGTGGAAACGCTGGGATAGAGGAAGGACAGCAGCTTCCTGCGAGCCAGTTTGGTATTACTATCAGTCGAAAAATCAGCAAGAAAGCCGTCGCTCGCAACCGAGTCAAACGTCAATTACGAGCGGCTCTGCGGCAATTGCTCCCCCAAATTCCCCGAGGCTGGAAAATGATTTTTGTGGTGAAACCCAGAGCCACCGAGTGCAAATATGAACATTTTTTGCGAGAATTAGAACAGTTGTTGTCGCAAGCGGAGGCGATCGATGGGCATTAAAGAAACAACCTTTTATGAAGGCGGCCCCCATATTGGGGACTTGATCGTTAATATTCTGCTCGGTTTTACCGTTATTTGTTTGCCGCTGACCGTAGGAGCTATAGTACGGGCGCTATGGCTGCGCTATAAAATTACCGATCGCCGTATTTCCGTTACCGGTGGCTGGCAGGGACGCGATCGAACCGATATCATTTACTCAGAGATCGTCAGAATCGTTAAAGTTCCGCGCGGGATCGGATTGTGGGGCGATATGGTTGTCACCCTGCGCGATAAAAGTCGTTTGGAATTGCGCGCAGTTCCCCGCTATCGCGAAATCTACGACTACATTGCCGAACGCACTGCTGATAAAACCGGACGTTCCCTCGAAGAGATTAAGAGTTAATCTTTGAGCTTTAAACCTCGCCGAGAAAACACTTTTCAGCACCCAATTGCCGCGAGTTAAAACCATCGACCCAGTTCACCCCCCCAGTTCACCCCCCCCAGTTCACCCCTAGTACCGAGGCTTCACTTCTAAACCAATGGATTTTGGTATCGGATTTCTTACCACAAACATCATGTTGCCGATCCTGGACTTCTTCTACAGGATCGTTCCCAGCTACGGCTTCGCCATCATCGCACTCACCCTTGCGATTCGCTTCGCCGTCTATCCCCTCAGCGCGAAATCGATTCGCAGCATGAGACGCACGAAAATCGCTCAACCCGTAATGCAAAAGCGGGTGAAAGAAGTGCAAGAACGCCATAAAGACGATCCGGCGAAGCTCCAGCAGGAGATGGGAGAAATCTACAAAGAATTCGGCAATCCGCTATCCGGATGCTTGCCAATTCTCCTGCAAATGCCGATCCTGTTCGCCCTTTTCGCAACCTTGCGGGGATCGCCATTTACCGATATCAATTACACCGTTGACGTACAGATTTTTCCCAAAGAACAAGTCGAACTGGTTCAACCCCAAGTTTTCGCTACAAAACCCCAGAACATCTATATCGATAACGGCCTTCACTATCCCGTTACCGCACTCCTCCCCGCAGGTAACAAATTAGTCGTCGGCGAAAAAACTCAAGCAGAATTCCAAACGCCAGAGGGTAAAAGCCTTGAAGCTTTAATCGCCCAGCAGGGGAACGAGGAAGTTAAACCCGTTTGGAAAGTCACTAAAGGCGAAGAACGCCTTAAGGTTCAGCCAGACGGGACTATCGAAGCCCTAGCCCCCGGCGAAGCGACTTTACAAGGTACGATTCACGGACTGGCAGCGAACAAAGGCTTCCTCTTTATTAAAGCCCTCGGACAAGTAGGAGCAACGGCTCCCGACGGTAGTATTAACTGGGATATTGTCGGGATGGTGATCTTCTTCGGACTCAGTACCTATGTCAGCCAAAATCTGACGAATAAATCCGATAGCTCGAGTGCCGCCCTCAACGAGCAACAACAACAGCAGCAAGCGATCGGCAAGATTACACCAATTATCTTCTCGGCGATGTTTCTGTTCTTCCCCCTACCGGCAGGGGTGCTGATGTATATGGTAGTGGCGAATATTTTCCAAACCGTGCAAACCTTTATTTTGATGCGGGAACCACTGCCAGAAAACTTGCAAAAATTGGTTGCCCAGCAGGAAAAAGAAGAACAGCGCAAAGCCGGACGGGATCAATTACCCTTCGAGCGCAGCAAGCGTTCTAAGAAGAAAGAAAAGACTTCGGGTTAGGCTATGAACGAACAAGAACAACGGGGGAAACAATGGCTCGAACGCCTGCTCGGAGTCATGGGTTTTCCGGCTAGCGTCACCGTCAAAAATATGGAAACCGTTGAGGGATTGCAGCCTTGGTTGGAAATTGACGGAAGCGCTTGGAGCGCAGAACGAATTAACGCGCTAATTGGCGATCGCGGCAAAACCATCGACGCAATTCAGTATCTAGCGAATACGCTCTTAAATATTTCAGTTTCTTCTGACTTGCAACAAGCATTTGTCATCGAACTGGATGGCTACCGAGCGAAGCGGCAAACCGAATTACAAGCGTTAGTGGTTGAAATTGCCGATCGCGTCCGCGAGACCGGACAACCGGAAACCCTCGAGTCCCTCTCTTCGGCAGAACGGCGACAGGTGCATAACTTGTTTAAAGAATATGCCGATCTGATCGCTGAAAGTCACGGCGTAGAACCCCATCGCCGTCTTGTTGTCAGCTTGGCGGAGGAAGCAGAGGAACCTATCGCTACGGTATAAAAGGCAAAATGGAAGCGATTTATATTCCGCAAATCCAGAGCGCGAAAGATCGCAAGGAAACCCTTCAGTTTGAAGAATTTCTGCCCGATTTAGAGACGCTAACGCCGGTGCGAGGACAGTTGAGCGTGACGCACCGGAAGACGTTTTTAGAAGTGACAGTCGAGGCGGAAACGATTGTAACTTTGTGTTGCGATCGCTGCTTGCAACATTACAATCGCCGTCTCGCGCTGAATACCAGCGAACTGATTTGGCTGGAGGACGAGGACGGCGACTCGTTACCATCCGAACGAGAAATCGCCTTAGAAGACTTGTCGGAAATCCTGCCGCCCCAAGGTTATTTCGATCCAAATCGCTGGCTTTACGAGCAGTTTTGCCTTGCCATGCCCGCTCAACAACTTTGCGGCAACAACTGTCGGGGGATTGAAGTCGATCGCGCAGAACATGAAGGCAAGATCGATAATCGCTGGGCAGGTTTAGCAGCGTTAAAAGACCGATTTTCGCCCGAACAATCGGGTTAAATAAGGGAGACTGGGAGAACTAACGGCGATGAATTTTAACGAAGAGTTTGAATTACTGCTGCGTGCCTGTTATCCCTTACTCTACATTCCCACAGCCGAAGAAGAACGCTTAGAGGCTGCGATCGCGCAGTCCGCCAAACGAGTCGGTTCCCGTAACCTCTATCTCTGGGATTTTGTCGAAGGTTATCGCGATAACCCCAACAATACAGGCTTTGGTCGCCGCAATCCCTTGCAAGCCCTCGAATGGGTAGAAAAACTACCTGAATCCGCCGCAGGCATTTTTATTTTGCGGGATTTCCATCGTTTCCTCGAAGATGTATCGATTTCTCGCAAATTACGAAATTTTGCCCGCAGCCTTAAATCCCAACCGAAAAATATCGTTATCGTCGCGCCAGAAATTAGCATTCCCTCCGAATTAACCGAGGTTTTAACCGTCGTTGATTTCCCCTTGCCGAGCGCATCAGAAATCGAGACAGAAGTCAAGCGATTGCTCGGAGCCAGTAATAGCGCCCTCGATGGTAAACTGATCGACGAACTGGTGCGAGCAGCGCGCGGCTTATCTTTAGAACGGATTCGACGAGTTTTAACTAAAGCGATCGCAACTCGAGGCTACCTCGAACCCGAAGATGTCGAACTCGTCCTCGAAGAAAAACGGCAAACCATCCGCCAGACGCAAATCCTCGACTTCTACCCCGCCACCGAACAAATTTCTGATATCGGCGGACTCGATAACCTCAAAGATTGGCTGCTGCGGCGCGGCGGCGCATTTAGCGATCGCGCCCGCACCTACGGAATCCCCCACCCGCGCGGCTTACTCCTCGCTGGAATTCAAGGGACGGGCAAATCACTAACTGCAAAAGCGATCGCCCATCACTGGCATCTCCCCCTTCTCCGCCTCGATGTCGGGCGCTTATTCGGCAACCTCGTCGGCGAATCCGAATCCCGCACGCGCCAAACCATCACCCTCGCCGAAGCCCTCGCCCCTTGTATCCTCTGGATTGACGAAATCGACAAAGCCTTCGCTGGATTCGACGGTAAAGGCGACTCCGGTACGAGTAGCCGCGTCTTCGGAACCTTCATCACCTGGCTCTCTGAAAAGCGATCGCCCGTATTTGTCGTCGCCACCGCCAACAATGTCCGCGAACTCCCCCCCGAAATGTTGCGCAAAGGACGCTTCGACGAAATCTTCTTCGTCGGCTTGCCCTCCCAAGAAGAACGCAAAGCAATTTTTGAGGTACACTTATCCCGATTGCGGCCTCACAGCCTGAAAAACTACGACATCGATCGCCTCGCCTACGAAACTCCCGACTTCTCCGGCGCAGAAATCGAAGAAACCCTCGTCGAAGCCATGCACATCGGCTTTAGTCAAAATCGCGATTTCACCAACGACGATATCTTAGAAGCCGCTAGTCAAATCGTCCCTCTCGCACGAACCGCC
Source organism: Oscillatoria sp. FACHB-1406 (assembly GCF_014698145.1). Lineage (NCBI taxonomy): Bacteria > Bacillati > Cyanobacteriota > Cyanophyceae > Oscillatoriales > Oscillatoriaceae > Oscillatoria > Oscillatoria sp. FACHB-1406. The sequence continues at coordinate 57,541 of NZ_JACJSM010000004.1, forward strand.
ACCGAACAAATTCAATTCCTACAAAGCTGGGCGGCTTCTGGCAGAGCGCGCCTCGCTTCCCGGAGTCAACGGCTTGGCAGCCCTATCGAACCCTTGAACGATGAGTTGTAAGCTAAATTCTTATCTTTAACAAGATTGTCCGGAAATCCCCCATCCTCGATTTGGGTGGGGTAATTCGCGAAGAATATTCTTAACGATTAACGATTTACAATTCACAAAAATGTCCCGAGCTTCCCGTATTTTCCAAATCTTTTTCGGCTTTATTATCGGTATCGTAATTTTAGCGGGTGCGAGTGCCGCCGCCGCCTATTACTTTCTCACCCGCTTAACAGATACTCCGCCCAAACCCGTATTTAGCGAAGAATTACCGAAAAAAACCGCTCCAAAAGCAGCAAAGCCTGCATCCAAAACTGAAAAAACCACGCCAACTCCTCAACCGAGCCAAGAAGTTTCTCCTAAACCCCCTGAAGAACTCGAACCCGGAGCGTATAAGGCCCGCGTCACTTGGTCGGAAGGGCTGAGCTTGCGAGACGAACCAACGACAGATGGAAATCGAGTTGGTGGTGTTGCTTTTAAAGAAGAACTGATTGTGATTAAAGACAGCGATGACGGAAAATGGCAAAAAGTTCGCATTCCCAGCAGTAATACCGAAGGGTGGATCAAATCGGGAAATATAGAAAAGATTGACGAAAAAACAGAGGACAAACAAAACGGGCAATAGCCGTTGAGTTTTGCGAGTAGAAATTGAAAGTAGAATTAGGGTGGGCATTGCCGTTCTGGAGTGAAAGCTTAGAAAAAGCGCAAAAGATCGGCAATGCCTACAAAGACAGTTTTGTCAATAGCGAACGGTAATAGTCATTCAGCCTGATTGGTTAGCTCGCCGGAGTTGCCCCCGCCGTCACTTGGGTATTGCCCGGTTTTAATGGAGTTTGCAAAGCTGTCCCGTTATCCACAAAAGCACAGAGGAGCGGATCGCTAACGGTTATGCTGGGAACCACTTTCGTATCGTTGGCATTGTGGGGATTATAACCGACGTTACCGCCGCCATTAATAAAAGTCGTCCCCGTGTCGTGATTCACATTCCAGTTGTTGCCACCATTGTAAGCCTTGTTCCCGCTCACTAAGGTATTCTTGAGCGTGGTATTCGAGCCGCCGCCCCAAAAAGCGCCACCTTGGAATCCGGCGTAGTTGTTGGCAATCGTGCTATTAACAATCGAAGTTTTGGGATCGTTCGATAGGAGCATTGCACCGCCTAAACCCGATTTACCATCGAAAGAGTTGGCAGCGTTTCCACAAAACGTACTGTTGTTAATTGTAACTGGCGAACCTTCCGATACATACAGTCCGCCCCCTTGGTCGAGAGCGCGGTTATTGGCAACGGTGGTATTGGTCATCGTGAAACTGCCGCCGCCACCGATACGAATTCCCCCCCCGAGGGATAGGTTTTGGGTATCTTTAGCAACGTAACTGCTAATAATCGTGCTGTTTTGGAGGGTAATACTATCGCCTCCGGGGTAGGCATACAGGAATAGCGCGCCGCCTTGTCCGGCACCTTTATTGCCGTCAAAGCGACTGTTCGTAATTGACATGGTATCGTCGATCCCTTTTTTGCCGCCATCGGTATAGATCGCACCGCCGTAGCCTCGCGTATCCGGACCGAATGTACCGCCTTTAGTTGTGTCGTTGCCTTTGAAGGTGGAAGTGCTGACGGTGAGGGTGCTGAGGACGGTATTAATCGCACCGCCATTAATCCCGGTGTTGCCGGTAAAGGTGCTGTCGCTGACGTTGAGGCTGCTGTTACTTCCGATCGCGATCGCGCCGCCGCCCCGTTCGCCAACACTACCCTGGGCCTGATAGCCGTTGGTGCTGTTAGACTCAAAGCGGGTCTTGGTGACGGTGACATTGCTATCATTGCTCGCCCAGAGTCCACCGCCGCCGTCGCCATTAGCGAAATTGTTGCGGACGACGCTATTTTGCAGATTTAGCGTCACGCCCGTACCCGTGCGAATGCCTCCGCCCGCACCATCTATCGCAACTCCGGTAGTTTTTCCATTGGCAATGGTAAGACCGCGCAAGGTGACATTAAGGTTGGAGGCGATATCGATGACGCGGGAGGCGTTATTAGCGCTGATGGTTAAACCGGAAGCCGCCGTTGCATCGATGGTTAAGTTTTTGTCGATAAGCAATTGACCGCTGGTGAGGGTAATCGTTTGGCCAGCTAGGGTGGAAGAAAATTGCAGCGTGTCTCCGGCTTTGGCTGCCGCGATCGCTGCCCGTAAAGAGTCTGTACCGCTATCGTTGCTATTCGTAACCGTAAGAGTAGCCATAACTTAATTCGTTAGTAGATGATGTGAACGATTGGACTTAAATAAACGCAACTACGCTTCAATATCAAGTTAGGGCTAACCGATAGTTTGTGAGGTTAGAAAAAGCACTCACTAATCTCTCTAAGGTTAACCCTCTAACCGACGATCGTGCTGTGCAGAATCAGCCCGCGATCGGAATTTTTTCCTAACATTAAAGCTGTGCTAAGGATTGCATGAACCGACTGCCAGCGTCAACCAATTTGATGTTTCCGATCGATAAACTTAAATTCAAGCTAAAGATTAATTTCAAAAAGTGACGAAAGAGAAATATTTACTGGATTGCTCTTTGGAAACAATCGGGATTCGTAACAACCTATTAAGGACAACTTGCAAAATTTCCTTCATTAAGCGTTGGAAACCCATTCGCACTCCAACCACTCACAGGCGATAGTAGTCTAAGCCATTGCCGCCCTTCCCCATCGAGTTGAGTCGCACTCGGTTCGATCGTGACGATATCGTTGTAAAAAATTCCGCCGACTCGGGCAAAACTCAAGCCCGGACCGGAACGAACCGCCATTCCTTCAGGTTCTGGATAGTTGACGCGGCGACAAAGATAGGGAGATTGTCGGACAGGAGTTGCGGCTCGAGTGGGGGGCGGTAGGGTGGGGAATTGCGATGGAGTTACGACGGTATTTCGAGCGGGTGGCGGCGGGATGGGAGGTTCTGGGGGCATGGATAGCGGTGCTGCGACACAAATTGCCAGCAGTTGCGTGCGGACAAAACCCGTGGATGGCGAAGTAACGGCAATCCATCCATCTCTACCTGTCTCTTCGGCTAGGGTAACGCGCTCGTTTTGAGCTAGGGCGCTGAGCGGGTCGGTTTGCGATCGCGTCCGATAAATAAAGGTATCTTGGTTAACTTGACGGCATTGTCCTTGGAGGCTTTGAGCCATCGACGGTTGTGGCGCTGCGATCGCGGCTAACCCCAAAATTCCGCAACTTGCAGCGAGAACTGCCACTCCTTTTGCCCTGTTTTTCATTGCACTCCTTACAGATCCCCTCTTGGGTATTTTCCTCAACTCCCCCTTATCTTAGCTGCCAAGCGTTCTCCCCTTCAATCGGGTCTATAAAGTTGCTATTTCTAAGGTCTCTGCCCGCCCGATCCCCTTATGTTAAGAAACTTAGCTGAATTTAAATCTTAATTGCAATTTTCAAAGGATTGCTTAACTTCCTAAAAAGGCAGTGTTAATGTTGCTACACGCTATTAAAAAAACACCCTTATCGAAGCACCCTGAAATCCGCCGGAAAGCAGGCGATTATAAGGGACTTCATTATCAATTGTCCATTGTCAATTATCAATTAACCAGACCCTATGTATAATAAAGACACCGATCGCGACCTCTTAAATGCAGCTTTAACCGCCGCTTTAGGGGCAGGAATCGTAACTTCCTTTGCTGTTAGCCAAGGGCAACATCCCCTGGTCGCACTGGCTATCACCGCGATCGCCGCTGGGTTTGCGATCGCCTGTTACAAAGCCAAACTTTTCTAAAGCGCACCGCATCATAGCCTGCGCTCGACCCATTACCCCTTAAATCGAACGAGTATGATGGAAAGTTTGGTTTATCTTCAGCTTTGCGAGCTTAACGAGGCATCTTCCCCCACAACAAGCGTTCCCGCAAAAGCGCTATCAAAGTCAGCCGTCTTGCTGGCAGCAACCCTGTTTATCGGGGGTTGGGTAGGCGCAAACCCAACTTACGCACAATCGCTTTGGGACAGTGGCGATGAAGTACAACGCCTCCAATTTCGATTGCAAGTTCTCGGCTATGAAAACGTACAACCGACAGGCTTCTACGATTTAAATACGCAAGCCGCCGTCATGGATTTTCAGCAGAAAAATGGGTTGCAGGTCGATGGGGTCGTCGGTCGTACAACTCGTCCCATTTTATTTGGTAACGCAGCCGAAGATTCCTTCAGGAATAGCGCTGCTTCTAATGGCGACAGCCTTTCTGCTTTTTCCTTTCCTCCCGAAGGCGCAAATATTTCCTCCACGCTCCCACAATTTCCAGAGCCATTCCGCAACGAAACGCCCGCACCATCTACCGACTTCCAGCCAGAGCGACCCCTTTTGACTTCGCGCTTGTTTAAAGCGGGTTCTCGCGGCGAAGATGTTCGCATTATTCAGCGGCGGCTGAGGGAACTCGGTTACTATTACGACAGCCTTGACGGTGTTTACGGCTCAAACCTCACCAGTGCGGTAACGCGGTTTCAAAGCGACAGAAATCTTTGGCCGGATGGTGTTGTGGGAGAGAGAACGTTAGAAGCGTTAGGACTCTCCGAGCTTGGCGGTAGTAACGCTCGCGGCTATGTGGTTGTGATTCCGGGCGATACCAATGTGCTTTATACAGTTCAAAATCGCAGTGGTCTCTCTAACGCTCGCTTGCAAAGTTCCAGACGGGGCAATTTTGTCAACGCCGGTCAGTTTTCCAGCCGTCAGGAAGCAGAAAGTCTGGCTGCCCGTTTGCGAGGACTTGGATTTGATGCGCGGGTTGCCCACAACCCTTGATTTCGAGTCGAAACAATTCTAAAACTTTAGAAAAAACTGTTACGCGCCCGGAGTTGTGTTTCTTTGTCTAAATTTTAAAAGATTAATCACCAAACAATGCTCTCTGATAAAATTTAGGCGGGATCGTCAACAATGTCGATCGCATCGGCTATCACTACTACAAGGACTATGGATACGCTCGCTTATCTTCATTTAGCTCTGACCTACGAAGAACCCGTCCGGACTAACGAAACAACCCCCGTTTCCGGTCGCTGGTTTCTGGCCGCCAAGGGAAGGACGTTCGCGAAGCGCGGTCAATACTGTCTCTTAGCGCTGGGAACGGCTGTCGGACTGATTTATAGCGCTCCTTATGCCTTTGCGATCGCGACGAAAGGCGACCAAAATACTCAAGTGACTCGCGTCCAAAAGCGGTTACAAGAGTTAAGATTTTTCAGCGATGAACCAACCGGATATTACGGAGAAGTGACCGTAGAGGCGGTGAAGAAATTTCAACGCGATCGCGGTATCACTGCTGATGGTATTGTTGGCAAAGAAACAGAAGCCGCTCTTTTCGGTCGAGGAACTCAGAGCGACAATCCCTTCAATTCAGACAGTTTTTTAAGCAGTAACGAAAACCCAGCCGCTAATAAAGGTCGTAGCAAATCTTCCCGATACTTGGACGGACGCAAAATTCGCCGTCCGATTGTTCGACCGTCGGCCCGAGTGTTACCCGAAGCCACCGCACCCCAAGAAAGCTTTTTAAGCGAAACGCTCGAACCGCCGACAGGAACCGTAAAGGGAAATACGGACGCTAAAATTCAGCGTCCTCATCCTGCTCCGGCAGCAGCAGCAACTCAAGACGCGACCGAACTGCTGAAAGTCGGCGCGCGCGGCGAACGGGTTAAGGAATTTCAAGAAAAGTTGCAGGATGCAGGTTACGATCCCGGCGAAATTGATGGCGTTTACGGCCAGCAAACGAAAAAAGCGGCGATCGCTTTTCAACGCGCGCGCGGTTTAGAAGTGGATGGCATTGCCGGAGCGCAAACCCTGGAAGCGCTAAATTCTGCCCATCCCGAACCCTCCCAGCGCCTCTATCCTCGGAAGATTCGCAATTCTTAATTTTGACAGTATCGAGGCGCTCCTGACTCGATTTTATCGTTAAGTGGGGGAGCGATCGCCCTCTTAAATTGAGCGATCGCTCTTCCCCCCGCCCAGCAACCGAGCCAGACTCACTGTACCGAAGAATAAAATATGATCGGGTTGGTTTATTTTCCCCTAGCGCTTACCCTCGCCCTGACCGAAATATCGCAGCCCGCAAGGGTTAGCTTGCCCCAAGACCTTGGCACGCCCGCTCAAATTGTTCAAAACGCTGACTCCTACCTCGTTCAAGGCAGTCAAGGAGAAGCAGTAGCAGCGCTTCAGCAAAAATTGCAAGTCCTCGGTTACTATCGCGGTGTTATTAACGGCAACTTCGATGCCGCCACGAAAGAAGCAGTCATCGGCTTTCAGCGCGCGCAAGGCGTAGCCCCCGATGGTATTGTCGGCCCGCGAACGCTCGGCTTAATTATTCAAGCCCGTCCTCCCGCACCTGCTCCTAACCCGACTGCGCTCCTAGCAATGGGAAGCCAGGGAACTCGGGTGCGATCGCTCCAACAACGCTTGCGCTCCCTGGGTTACTATCGTGGCGCGATCGATGGTAGTTTCGAGGCAGGCACCAAAGACGCTGTTATTCGCTTCCAGCGCGATCGCGGCTTGCCCCCCGATGGTATCGTTGGGGAACAAACCTTTGCAGCCCTTGGCAATGCCGCTGCCGGAACCAGAGCCAACGCCCCGGCACAAACCTCTGCTAATCCTACCGCTCTGGCTCCAGAACGAGTTAGAGAATTGCAACAGCGATTGCAGCAATTAGGGTTTTATCGAGGCCCCTTGGATGGCTTATGGGGACCTGCTACGCAAACCGCATTAGAAAAAGCCCAACAAACCTACGGCGTGAGTAGAGCCGATATCTCTCAATAGCCAATACAGCAACAGAGATATTGGTGAGGCGCGATCGCTCGAAAACCGGGCGAATGGTATTCGCTCCCACCCCAATTATGTCCTAACTTCCTTAGCCAGAGCGATACCATAAAATTGCTATAAAATCAAGGGGAGTTAAATCTTTTAACTCCCCTTGATTTTGAATTGATTAAACTGTTAACGCTTGGTTCGCTTCCAAGCGATTAAGATTTTAGGTCAACGATTCGAGATAATCGCGAACGCGGTTGCGGCGTTTGGGCTGACGCAGTTTTTGCAGCGCCTTTGCTTCAATTTGGCGAACTCGTTCGCGCGACAGTTCCAGGGCGCGCCCGATTTCAGCCAGCGAATAGGGCGTTCCATTTTCAAGACCGTAGCGCATTTGGATGACATCGCGCTCCCGAGAAGTCAAATCGGCCAGCAGGTGTCGGAGTTCGCGCACCAAAGCTTCGCGCATCAGTGCATCTTCCGGAGAAATGCCTTTAGTTTCCAGCAAATCTCCTAACTCAGTATCTTGCTCCTTACCGACTTTAATTTCCAAAGAAACCGATCGCGGCACTCTCAGTAAAATTTCCCGTACCTGATCCGGAGTCATATCCAATTCTTTGGCAATATCTTCCGTTTTCGCAGTACGTCCCTTTTCCTGAGCAATCTTACGTTGCGCCTTCTTAATCTTATTTAACTTCTCAGTCACGTGAACTGGAAGGCGAATCGTGCGGCTTTGGGTAGCAATTGCCCGCGTGATCCCCTGGCGAATCCACCAATACGCATAGGTACTGAACCGATATCCCTTCGTCGGGTCGAATTTATCAACCGCTCGTTCCAAGCCGAGGGTTCCTTCTTGGATTAAATCCAGCAGTTCCAAACCCCGATTTTGATACTTCTTCGCCACCGAAACGACCAAGCGCAGATTCGCTTTGATCATATGCTCTTTAGCGCAAGCGCCTTGTCTTTGCACGCGCTCGATTTCGCTAGCGCTCAACCCTGCCAGTTCTGCCCAACGTTGCTTGCCACTGCTCAATGCCTGCTTGAGTTCAGAGACCTCTATTCCCAAAGCCATTGCCCAGCGTTCCCAAGAAGGACGGTGGCCCAGCTGAGATGCGAGACGGTCGTGAACCTCAATCGCGCCGACAAACTGCCCCATAACCTCGTCGCCCTTCTTCGCCGCTTTACGCCGCAATTCCAGCAAGTTCATGTAGCGCTGAATTTGCTGGGCCTCGGATACCTCTTCATCGCGACCGAGGAGCGGCACGCGACCGATCTCGCTCAAGTACATACGCACCAAATCGGTACTCGTGCGCCCGATCGGTTTCAAGACTCGCTCTTTGTCGGGATATCCTAAATTGGCGATCTCCAAGTCACTCAGATCTGGCTCCAGTTGTCCTACCAAATCGCTTAATTCGTTCGGATCGGTTGCTTCAAAACTTTCAGAGAACTGAGCGCGTTCGTCGTGGGTCTCGATGTGAAAAGATGTAGCTGGCATAATAAATTTAATATCTGAAATTCGACGGGTGACGACAGGGCTAGAGCGTAGAAGATGGGTTAATCGAAATACACCCCCGGGCAGAGAGAAGAAGCCAAAGGCTTCAACTCATCCCCACTTTTACTGAAATCTGTTGACCGTAATAAATAACCCAATAACCTAGAATCAAGGCTGCCAAGCGATGTTTCCGAGGCGCGTTAGACAATGGTTTGACCTCTACGTTTGAGTATAAGCATCTCTATCTTTAGGAGGAGTGACGTTGGTCAAAGGCATAATGCTATCTTCATCACGGCCCCCGGTGATTCCTGATATTTTTGAGGCAGAGAAAAATCAGAAGTTTTCCGGCGACTTCCGCGATCGCTGCTAGAGTAGTCTGTTGAGTTGAAAAAATCCCCGAAAGCTTATGCTAGTATCTGATGCTACGCCTGCCCTGTTAGTCTTAGCCGACGGCAGCACCTACCGAGGTTGGTCGGTCGGTGCAATGGAAACCGCTATTGGTGAAGTCGTTTTCAATACGGGAATGACGGGATATCAAGAAGTGATGACAGATCCGAGTTATTGCGGTCAGATTGTTATTTTCACTTATCCCGAATTAGGTAATACCGGCGTTAACCTGGAAGACGAAGAATCAAACGTCCCCCAAGTCAAAGCAATTATCGCCCGCAATATCTGCCATCGTCCGAGCAACTGGCGCTCTACCCAATCGTTGCCCGATTACCTCAAACAGCATCGCATTCCAGGAATTTATGGCTTGGATACTCGCGCCTTAACCCGAAAAATTCGCTCCGTTGGAGCAATGAACGGGGGCATTTCTACCCAAATTCTCGATCCCGAAGAACTCTTGCGCCAAGTCAAAGCAGCGCCGAGTATGGCAGGCTTGAATTTGGTTAAAGAAGTCACAACGCGAGAAACCTACGAATGGGTCGAACCTACCGAAAAAGAGTGGGAATTCCGGGCAGAGGGCAATGCCACCGCAGAAGACCCTCTGACGGTTGTTGCGCTCGATTTTGGCGTAAAGCGCAATATTCTCAAGCGCTTGGCGAGTTACGGCTGTCGGGTTATTGTGATGCCCGCAGACAGTCCCCCCGAAGCGATTCTGCAACATAATCCCGATGGTATTTTCCTCTCCAATGGTCCGGGAGATCCGGCGGCAGTGAGCGAAGGGATTGCGACGGTAAAAGCCTTATTGGAAGCTCAAAAGCCGATGTTTGGGATTTGTATGGGACATCAAATTTTAGGTCTGTCTTTGGGCGCAGAAACCTTCAAACTCAAATTCGGACACCGGGGCTTGAATCAACCGGCAGGTTTGAAGCAGCAGGTCGAAATTACCAGTCAAAATCACGGTTTTGCCGTCAGCGAAGATTCCTTAGCGCCGGAGGTAGAAATTACTCACCTCAATCTCAACGACCGCACTGTGGCGGGGCTTCGACATCAAACGTTGCCTCTATTTTCCGTGCAGTACCATCCAGAAGCCAGTCCGGGTCCCCATGATGCGGATTACTTATTTGAGGAATTTGTCAAGCTGATGCGGACTTCAAAGTCTTAAGAGGCTAGCCTCGTCATCAAGAAGCAATCTGTGTTTTTCGCTGACTTCCGATATTCCTTTTGGCAAAATCGTAACCGTAACGCAATAACGGTATACTAGAACATCGTTCTCGAAAACCCTACAAAGCTTAGGAGGGAGCTATTCCTGATCCAATTACCCTAACCGTCAGCTTGAGAGGAACTCGCGAGGTCAGGGAAAACTGTCAAATTTTTCGCCTGACGGGTTTGCTAGATGCCTTTTCCGAACCGACGTTTCGTCGCACGATCGACAATTACATTGATGAGGGACCTCACAATGTGATTTTGGTGCTAGCCCAAATTGATTTTGTCGATAGCTCTGGATTGGGCGCTCTCGTGCAGCTTGTTAAGAAAGCGCAAAGTAAAGGAGGAACGCTGCAAATTGTTACCAATCCTCGCGTAACCCAGACTGTAAAGCTCGTTCGCCTCGAGAAATTTCTGTCCTTACAACCCTCGGTTGATGAGGCGTTAAAAAACATCGAAAGTTCTTAATTTCCGAGCTTTTGATGTTTGAGAAAGATACCAGCTATCCGGTCTTTTACTGGGTGGCTGTTTTCACTGAAAGTGCGCTGAAGCGCTACAATCGAGCGGTAAGCGGGCTGGTGAAGGTGCTTGCTGAAGTTAAGCTGCAAGGCAATTGAGGCGAATGACAGAGCGTACAGTGTGGGGCATCTTGGAGCAACAGCAGATTGAGAGCGTTAAAGATTCGGCTTTGAGGGAGACTTCTGGTTCTGAGATCGACCGACTGTCACCAACAGCCCTCGCTTATGTGGGCGATGCGGTGTACGAGCTTTATATGCGAACGCGCTATTTGTTGCCGCCCAAACGGATTTCTGTTTATCATCAAAAGGTTGTGGCGCAAGTCCGCGCAGAAAGTCAGGCTCGTCAGTTGCGATCGCTCGAAGCGCATTTGAGCGAGGAAGAACAAATGATGGTACGTCGCGGTCGGAATGCGGCAACCCGCTGTCCTAACCGCCTCCCTCGCGAGATTTATCAGCAAGCAACCAGTTTGGAGACGCTCATCGGATACCTTTACCTGAAAGATCCTCAACGCTTGCACCAGTTGTGGGAATATTTGGATTTGGATTCCCCTGAGATTTAGTGATCAATTATCAGCTATTAGCTATCAATTAATTATGTCCGAGCGGCCAAGACAGCAAAAACCTCGCCTTCACTCTCGCCGTGGCGATAAGTTTGAAGGGTTCGATCGCGGCAGTCGGATGAAGCGCCGCCCCGCGAATTCCCTGAAAATTGAATCGCCGGTTCGCTCCAAACCCAAACCCAGCGATTCATCTCCCTCGTCTCCGGAACAAGAGGAGGGAGATTTGATTTTCGGTCGTCATCCGGTGCTAACAGCGTTAGAGAGCGATCGCCAATTTAACCGTATTTGGATTCTCTCAACATTACGTTACAATCCCCGATTTTATTCCTTAATCGAGCAAGCAAAGGCTAAAGGTTGCGTCGTCGATGAAGTGGATTCTCGCCGCTTGGGACAAATTACCCAAGGTAGCAATCATCAAGGGGTTGCGGCGCAAGTTTCGCCCTACACCTACTTGGAATTAGGCGATTTGATCGATCGCGCTAAAGCCAGCAGCGAACAGCCCGTTATCGTTGTCGCTGAGGGAATTTCCGATCCCCACAATTTGGGGGCGATTATCCGCACCGCCGAAGCCATTGGCGCGCAAGGACTAGCGATCCCGCAACGGCGCGCCGTGGGGATCGCTTCGACGGTGATGAAAGCGGCGGCGGGGGCATTGGAACATTTTCCTGTAGCGCGGGTGGTTAATATCCGGGCAGCCCTCGAAGAGTTGAAGGAAGCGGGATTTTGGATTTATGGCTTGGCAGCCAGCGGCGAGAAGTCTTTACCCGCTGTGGATTTCAGCGGACCGATCGCTCTGGTAGTCGGTTCGGAAGGTAAGGGCTTGAACCTGCTGACGCAATCCCAGTGCGACTTTCTCGTTTCGATTCCGCTAATGGGAAAAACGCCCAGCTTAAACGCTTCGGTGGCTGCGGCGATCGCACTTTACGAGGTTTACCGCCAGCGTCACGCCAACGCGCTTTATCTAGAAATTTGTTCGCAACAGACTTTAAAAAAACGAGAAGACAGAGTATAAATGAGAGGGAATCGCCGAAAATATAAATTAATGTAAAGCAAGGCACGATTGTGTCAAGTTGACGTTTGCATACTGGGGACAACCATGAAGGAAATGCTGATTAAGATTTTGGAATTTTTCGGATTGGCCTGGTGGGTAGAGATTGTTACGGATAGCCCCCGTTGCACCTACTACTTCGGCCCATTTTTAGAAAAGAGCGAGGCAGATACTGCAAGCTTGGGTTATATAGACGATTTGAAACAGGAAGGCGCAAGCGGGATATCCCTGAGAGTCAGTCGCATGAAGCCAGACGAACTGACGATTGCCGATGACTTGGGGGAGACTTTTGACCGCGATCGCGTCCCGGCGTTCGGCGGTCAACTGCCCCGTCCGTCGGTTTAATGCCAGAGCCGGAAACCCGACTCCGCTAAGGGAAACGCTTTTTAATGCCAATTCGCACTGGTTCGAGCAACCACTTCGGGATACGCTTCAAGCCATCCTTTAATATCTTGAAGGACAGTTTGGGGGATTTCCCAAGGAAACAGGTGCGCTACGTTCGCGTAGCTGTGCCAACAGCAGTTAGGGAGATGCTGCGCTGTCTCCCGAGAGGATTGCACGTTGATGTGTCGATCTCGTTCTCCGGCCAAAACAAGACAAGGGTTTTGGATAAGAGCGAGATCGGAAATACGGCTGTAACCTCGCGCCATCGCGCGATCTAAAGCCTGCTGAGCAAACTTCGAGGTTTGCAGGTAAGCTGTTACAGCATCAGAAGCGATATAACGATAAGCACTGGGGACTTGCTGCCCGAGCAAGTAGCGGAAAAGGGATCGCCGACCGAAGGTGTCAATGTTCCACTGCCAGCCCGGTACGATCCAGTTTACGATCCCAGCGATCCCCGTGTAAAGTAAGTCGATAGCATTGATTTTCGGATGGTCGCTCCAAGGACGGGCTGCCGTCGCGATCAAAATTAAGCCGGTGTAGCGTTGCGCCGCTCTTAGGGCGAGTTCGATCGCTAAAATTCCGCCCAACGACCAACCGAGAATCAAGCAGCGATCGATTTGCAGGCGATCGAGTAATTGCTCGATATCGTCAAGATGATCTTCCATTTCAAACTCGCCTTGACAGCGGCTATTTCCATAGCCTCGTAAATCTGGCGCGATCGTTTGGAAGTGTTGGCTTAGGGAATCCGTAAAAACAGACATCGTGCGGCTCGAGCCGGGATGCCCGTGCAGGCAAAGGATGGGAAAGCCTTGACCTTTAATTTCGACGTTTAAGTGCATCTCGTTTAAAATCAGAAAAATACTAAACTAGACGGACAAAGTTACAGGCGCTTAGGGCAGGTCGATTGGAGGTGAATTCGGCGATTTCAACCCCCAATTTTATCTGCCCGAAGCAATGGGGATGGCAAATCCGAGGAGGGCGTAAAAAATTTGCCCCTCCACTAGCTGTGGGATAGGAAAGCCCCGCTGTATTTAAAGGTTGCGGCAAAGGGTAATTTCCCAAGGCGGTTTTGCCGCGCGCGGTAGCGATTAAAACGCCCAAAGCTGCTGCGCGATAATCTCCTTGAGCGCCAGCATAAAGTTTTCCTTGGAATGTTTCGCTGTTAGCATGAGATCCGTCGCGTTAAAGTTAATAATCTGCGCGTGTTCTTCGCTAATCGGTTTTATGCCGCAAGGACTGCTCTCCCAATCTAAGATTTGACAGAAACGTTTGAGGATCAAGTCTTCATAATTGTAGACATTGATTAACTTACCCGAGAGCCGAGAGGCAGACTTTCCCCACTCCTTGGTGCGATCGCGCCGTATAGTCGCTGCTAGAAGAATAACATTTTGCAGTTCTAGGCAGGCCTTATACCAATCGTGCATTGCGTAGTAAGCAATGTAAGCCCCAAGCCCAAATCCTAAGAAAGAAACAGATTCTTCTTCGAGATCGCAAGTTAGTTTGGGGAGGAAGCTTTTACCAACACGCTTGGCATAGCTTTTATGCTTTTGCCAGTGCGAAATTCCCCCTATCCCCAACTCCGCAAAAGACTCCAGCGATACTTCGGAGTCTGACGCATCCCACCAAAGATAATAAATAGAACCCTGCCAACCGACTTGCCGAATTGCTTCCCGCCACTGAGTGCGATCGTCTTGACGATAAAGCCGTTCGGAGCAGAAGCCATCTATAAAGATCAACGCTTGTGGCGAACTAAGGGCGGGTTCAATTGGCACTAAATAAGGTCTTTCCATGTTGACCTAAAAGTAAGGGAAACAACCAAAGAAAGATATCTTCATAGGAAGAAAATCGATTTCTATGGCTTTAGGTTTAACATATACGGTTGTTTCATATCGAGCGTTAGTGGCACAATATCTAGCGATCTAGATCGCTGGTTTGCTGTGCGATCGCGAGTCAAAAGTGCCAGAGTGACTGATTCAGATAGGTTTTAGCTCTAAGCATTCCCGATCGCTTTTAGTCTATAGATTCAGGGATATGAAGACTCATAGTTACTTTTAAAGCGATTTTTCTAGGCACGCGATAGGGCTACCGTTCAAAATCGCTTAAACCTACTCTGAACTATTTTTTAATGTTTAATGTCACCCAATTGTACTATAGAGGGCTGACAAATGATAAGCTCGTTCACTGCGAGCGGAGTGTTGCGAGCGCGGCGACCAACTCTTGGGGAGTGCTAACTAAAAAACTGGGCTGATATTTAGCTAATACCTCTGGGGAATTAAATCCCCAACTGACCGCAACAACTGGGACATTTATTTTTTTTGCTGCCTCTATATCCCTGGTTTCGTCGCCAACATAGACAAATTGGTGAGCTTTTAAGTTATGCCGCTTTAAGACGGCCTTTATGGCTTTATCTTTTTGAAAAATCCCAGTCCCAGAATCAATAAAATCAAACAAATCGGTTAGATTATTCTTTTCAAGAAAAAATAGAACATTTTTTTTTGAATTTGAAGTTAAAATCCCCAATCGATACCCATATTTTTTGAGGTCGATTAAGGCCAAATCAATGCCTTGAATCGGAAGGACATTCGCGATCTCAGTACCTAATTCCGTTGTCACCTTCCGAAGTAAAAACGGAAGTTTCCAGAGCGGTACTCGCGCTTCATTCACAATCTCTCTGGAGCTTAAATGTCGCATTCTAGCGACTTCAGCTTCACCAATCGGTTGATAGCCAAATTGCCTCGATAAACGATTGACAATGTTCACAAAAGCACTATGAGTATCAGCAATTGTACCGTCAAAATCGAAAACAATTAACTGTACAGTCATTGAAATATAAATCGCTAAGAAGTGGGAGCGCTCTGTTGTGCTTTAAGATTAGCATAAGCGTTTCGTCTCAGCATCTTCGGTTTGATCCGTCGCAAAGCGGAAGCGGTGAAGCGCCGATCCCATTCTTCATCGGAAATTTCAGCGAGTTCGGCGATCGCGGGCGCGAGATTTTCCGGGTAAGGTTGAAACTCTGGAACATCTGTCTCGCGAGCAAAACGTTGATTCCAAGGACAAACGTCTTGACAAATGTCGCATCCTGCAACCCAATTTTCCAGGTGGGAAGCGATCGCGTCCGGAAGGGTATCGGCACGATTTTCGATGGTGTGGTAAGCAATACAGCGGTTGGCATCGACAACAAAAGGCTGAGTAATCGCCTGTGTCGGACAAGCTTCCAGACAGCGCGTGCAAGTCCCGCAATGTTGACTATGAGGCAGATCCGGACTTAATTCTAAATTGGTTAAGACTTCCCCTAAAAAAACCCAACTGCCGTACTCTCGCGTAATGAGGTTGCCATTTTTAGCAATCCATCCCAAACCCGCCCGTTCTGCCCAAACTTTATCCTGTACCGGCCCGGTATCGGCATAGTAGCGCGTTTCGATCCCTTCCTCTTGACTTTCGATCCACCGAGCTAAGGCTTTTAACTTTTTGTGCAAGACTTTATGATAATCGCGCCCCCAGGCATAACGGGAAATTTTAGCAATGTCGGGGCTGTTGGGGCGTTGGTGAGGAGTGTAATAGTTGAGTGCGACGCAAACCAAAGAACGCGCCTGGGGCCAACAAGCCTGAATATCCAAGCGTTTGGGGTTGTCCATCCAAGCCATATCTGCATGATAACCGAGGGCCAACCAACTTTTTAAGCGATCGCTGGGTGTCGGTTCTGCGGCGGTAATTCCGACTAAATGAAAGTCTAAGCGTCGGGCTTCTTCTTTAATGCGATCGCTATCTAATTTCAAACTCTTCACTGCTGGCACTTCACTTATCGCTACTGATTCAAAAACCGATCCCAACAAAAATGCTCGAATAGGGGATCGTATCTTTCCTCTAAAACGGCATCGGCGATTAAAGTCGCTGTGACGGGAGCGAGTAAAATTCCATTGCGATAGTGACCCGTAGCTAGGGTTAAATTCGAGTAAGGACTGTCTCCTAAAATTGGGTTTTCGTCGGGTGTAGCAGGACGGTAGCCCCACCAAGACTCTTCGACCGGAAAATCCCGAAGAATCGGAAACAAACGGATTGCATTCTCGAGTAACGTCGCTTTTCCTTCGGGGGTTGTCCCTGGGGTAAAGCCAACATCTTCTACTGTTGCACCCAAAACAATCAAACCGTCGCGTCGGGGAACAATATAAATTTCTTCGCCGAATAAAACTCGTTGCAGGGGTAAGTCTCGAGCGCTAGGAGGAACGCGCAGGGAGAGCATTTGTCCTTTAATCGGATAAACCGGTAGCGAGAAAAATTGACCCGATCGCGCTCCGGCTGCAAGAATATAGCGATCGCTCGTCATCTCGCCGTGGCTAGTTTTTAAAACTCTGACTCGCTTTGCGTCGCGCTCGATTTCTTCCACCGTCACGCCCTCGATAACCTCAACGCCGAGTTCTCGCGCTGCAACCTGCAAGCACTGCATCAAAGCACGGCGGTTATCGACTTGGGCATCCTGCGGATACCACCATCCTCCAATAACATCATCGCCCAAACCGGGTTGCAGTTGCCGAATCGTTTCGCGATCGCACCATTGGTTAATAGAATTCTCGACTGCGATTCCCTCCACTGGGGCGTAAACGGGCGCTAAGATGCCGCAGGGCCAGTATCCCGCATCCAACCCCGCTATTGCTTCTAATTTCCGGATCCAGTCCGCGTACATCGCGCGACTGCGAAGACACAACTCTAGCATCGGACTAGGCGGGATGCGTTCGGCTTGGGGGGCAATCATTCCCGCCGCTACAAAACCCGCAGCCTCTCTCGCATCGTGGCTGAGTACAGTGACAGAGACTCCGCGCAATCGCAATTCGATTGCAACGGACAAGCCAATAATACCGCCGCCAATGACAATCATTTTTTGTAAAGAACTAACAATCGAGAATCTCGATCGCGGATGAGTTTCACATTGAAGTTAGGACGCTTTAACGTTTAGCGAACGTCCTAACTCGGGTTAAATATATTGTTTGGCTTAACGCTCGGTTTGGCTCGGAGTCTCAGCCAAACGCCGTTGCTTTAAAGTTTGGAGTTGCTGAAGCAAGACTTCTACCTCGGCTTGGAGGTGAAGATATTTTAATTGCTGGTCGGCTTGGTAGGATTGCATCAGTTTAGTCAGATTGGGGTTTTCTAAAGTCGGCGCAACAGAAGCACCTCGGGCTGACAAGCGTCCGCCATTAGAGGTACTTTGACGATCGGAGTTTATTAAAGGACGTGCGCTTAATAGGGTTGACATCAGTTGCTAAATCTGTATTGAAGGGGTTTGTTAATAACTTGATATTCTAACCCGAAGTGTAAAGTTTTTTGTATTTTCCGATGCTTTCTCGAGGGGGTTGCAGCGAAGGGAGATCGGTGAGGGATAGTTGACTCAGACTGAGGTCGGGCGCATTTCGCTTCCCTCGCAAAAATAATTTATTTTTATAAAAACTTTGGTTTTTTTGCGATTCTGATTATTGAGCGACGGTGGGATTCACCTGAAATTGATTCGGCGATCGCGCGAATCGGCATTATTATCCCCCAAGCTGCGATCGCGATCGCATTAAAAACACGGACAGATCTCCGACTTGCGGTGCTGCAACTCCCCCCGGCAATGGGATAAAATTCACAGATCCTCCAGCAGATAAGTCACATCGGTTCTCCGATAAAACACGAATAATAGAAACATAGAAAGCGAGGTGAACGCCATGTCTAGCCCAGTCCAACTTATTCCCGGTGCCATTTCCGAACTCTTTGCCTCTGTCTCTGAAACCCAAGTTTTGACGTTAGGCGATCGTTACGGCATTATGGCAGCCCTACTCGACGAAACTTTAAGCGAAGAAGAACAGCGCGCAATAAACCGCTTGCTGAGAGGCGCAATCAAAGGACGCATCGAAGTCATCAAAATTTAAGATCTATTGCGGAAGGGTTTAATCTTTCCCGTATCACTGCAAAATCGCGCTCATTCTAACTACAGTTAAGAGAAGCTAAGTTAGGAACTCAGAAATGGAAACGCGACAACTCGGAAACTCATCAGTTCAAATTACACCCCTGATAGTAGGAACCTGGCAAGCTGGGAAGGCAATGTGGGCGGGGATTGAGGATGAGGAAGTCATTAAGGCGATACGTGCTGCTGTCGAAGCAGGAATGACGACAATCGATACCGCAGAAGTGTACGGGAGCGGGCATTCAGAACGCACGATCGCCAAAGCCGTTGCAGATATCCGCGATCGCGTCGTCTACGCCACTAAAGTGTTTGCCAATCATCTCAAATACGAGCAAGTTTTGGAAGCGTGCGATCGATCCTTAACAAATCTCGAAACTGACTACCTCGATCTTTACCAAATTCATTGGCCATCGGGAACCTGGCAAAGCGAAATCGTCCCGATTGAAGAAACGATGCGCGCCCTCAATCATCTCAAGGAACAAGGGAAAATCCGCGCGATCGGCGTATCCAACTTTTCTCGCGCCCAACTCGAAGAAGCCATGCAATACGGGCGCATTGATAGCCTGCAACCGCCCTACTCCCTCTTCTGGCGGCAGGTGGAAGCGGATACTATGCCCTACTGCATCGAACAAAATATTTCTATCCTCGCTTATTCTTCCCTCGCCCAAGGCATCCTTGCAGGGAAGTTCGGGCCGAATCCCCAATTTGCTGAAGGGGATCATCGCGCCAAAAATAAGCTGTTTAAACCGGAGAACTACGAACGGGTACAAGCTGCATTAGCGCAATTGCAGCCGATCGCAGAACGGAAAGGCTGTACCCTCGCCCAACTCGCCCTTGCATGGCTTATCACCCAACCCCAAGCTAACGCGATCGTGGGCGCAAGGAATGCCGAACAAGCCCTCGCTAATGTTAAAGCGGCTGAAGTTGAACTATCCGCCGAAGAGTTGCAAGCAATCGACGCGATCGGGCGTACTGTCACCGATTCCCTCGATAGCAATCCCGTCATGTGGGAATTTTAATTAATTCGTAGTTCGTAATTCGTAGTTCGTAGTTCGTAATTCGTAGTTCGTAATTCGTAGTTCGTAGTTCGTAGTTCGTAATTCGTAGTTCGTAATTCGTAGTTCGTAGTTCGTAGTTCGTAATTCGTAATTCGTAATTCGTAATTCGTAGTTCGTAGTTCGTAATTCATCACTCATCATTCATAATTCCCCCATTCATCATTCATCACTCATAATTCATAATTCACAATGTTTGCCTCTTCTTCTCAGTCGTCTGCCTTAGCTATCCATGCAACCGGCGCGCAACTCGGACTCGCGATCGCCGATTTTGGTGGTGCTACCCGCAGTCAAACCTGGGATTTGGGGCGAGACCTTTCCCAACAACTGCATACACATTTAATTGAATTTGTCAAACCAAAAACTTGGCACGATTTCAAATTTATTGCCGTTGCCAAAGGCCCCGGTAGCTTCACCAGCACGCGCATTGGTGTCGTTGCCGCGCGCACCCTCGCCCAACAACTCGAAATTCCCCTCTTCGCAATTTCTAACCTCGCCGCCGTTGCTGAGTTGAACTCGTCCGATGTTTCCACTCCCCTTGCCGTACAACTTCCCGCCCGTCGCGAACAAATTTTTGTTGGAATTTATCAAAAAGAAAAAGAGCGCTTAAAAACGCTTTTACCCGATACTGCAACTAAGCTCGATACTTGGCAAGAAAAGTTGAACGCTTTAGGAGAATATCGCCTCATTGAAGCGTCAGAAGACTTAGGCGATACTGTTACTAGCATCCTTGATTTAGCACTACGGGATTGGGAAGCTGGTTTGCGCCCTCATTGGTCGGAAGCTATACCGTTTTACGGTCAACATCCGGTTAATAATTGATAATGGGAAATGGATAATTGATAACGGGGATTAGGTAGGGTGGGCAGCGCCCACCAGTCAAGGCTTTCGTGTGTTTAGAAATGTACATTCACATTTCAAGTAACGCTAGACTTTTGAATGCCTAGAAAGGGGATGAGAGACTACGAATTACAAGTTATACCAGTTGAATATGACGTTGCACAGAATTGACTTCCCTCAATCTTTGGCTAAGATAATGGTGCGTTACGCTTCGCTAACACACCCTACTTTTGATTGTATGCAGTTTCACAATCAATTTAGTATTAAGAGCGAGCCGATCGCTAAACCCAGCAAAAAGCAATGGCGCGTTAACTTCAATGCGTCCTTAATAACTTGAGGGGAAATGGCGCGATCGCGGTTTCCTAAAAGTGGCTTATCCTTCACCACGCCCCCATAAACATTCCTGCCGCCCAATTGTACGCCCAAAGCAGCAGCATAAGCGCACTCACTCCAACCGGAATTCGGGCTGGGGTCTTGGTTTGCATCCCGACGGCACAATTGCCAAACTCGCCCGGGCTTGCCAGAAAGTAACGCGATCGCGGCGACCGTAAACCGACAAGGCCACCAGGTCAAATAATCTTCAAATCGGGCGCTAAACCAGCCTAAATGAGTATAAGGGTCTTTTTTGTACCCCACCATCGAATCGAGGGTGCTAGCGGCTTTATACGCGATCGCTAACGGCACGCTTCCCACGCCAGGAACCAGCATTCCGATAATCGCATAAAAAAGGGGAGCGGTTACGCCATCAACCGCATTTTCTGCGACGGTTTCCAGCACGGCGCGCAGGATTTCTGCTTCCGATAAATGCTCGGTGTCGCGGCCGACATATAAACTTAGTCGGAGGCGGGCGCTTTCTAAATCGCCACTCTCCAAGGGTTGTAAAACATCGAAAGCCGCATCGCGCAAACTGCGTCCGGCGAAACAACTCGCTAGCGCGATCGCGCTAACTCCTACCCCAACAATAGGATGTATTGCCTTTGCTGCCAAGATTGCGAGCCATGCAACCAACCCACTGCCGCCGAT
The DNA here is from genome assembly GCF_014698145.1 of Oscillatoria sp. FACHB-1406. NCBI lineage: Bacteria > Bacillati > Cyanobacteriota > Cyanophyceae > Oscillatoriales > Oscillatoriaceae > Oscillatoria > Oscillatoria sp. FACHB-1406. The sequence continues at coordinate 78,834 of NZ_JACJSM010000004.1, forward strand.
AATCCCCACCCCCAAAATAACTCCGGCAAAGCGTTGCTGTTGGGGGTTCCAACGTTGGCGCAGGATGAAATCGGAAACCCGCGCGATCGCATAACCCATTGCGCGCACCGGATGCGGCCATCCCCAGGGATCGCCGATGAGGTAATCGAGGAGGGCGGCGAGGATAATTGATAATTGACAATGGATAATTGACAACGTTAATAATGGACAATGGACAATGGACAACGTTCGGATCCGTTAATTGCTCTGTTGAGGTCTAGTCTTTTTTCGTTACATCACACCACTCGTTGAGCAGATCCGAACGAGCGAACTGATACCGTTCTTAGTCTTACTCGCCAAAGTCCTACAAAGGACGTGCAGAGAAGTTTCAGTTTAAAAAAATAAGGGCGTATTGGCTACGTCCTCTATTGGGGTTTCCATTCATTCGCTTTTCCCCGAAGGAAACAGGCTACCTTCTAAAACCCTTACGCTGACTTGATTCTACAGCACTTTTTCCTGGGATAGCAAATCGGAGCCGAATAATCGATATTATTTCTCAATAAGCAGTAGCTTGACCCCTTTCAAACCGTTACAGGGAGAGGCGGCCGGTGGATTCGACGACAGAATACGGGTTTCAGAGATATATAACATTCCACGATAAATCGAATAAAGAGAAGCAAGCGCGAGAAATCTCCGATTAATCGTAGATTATAATCTCTGAAGGCAAAATTGAGTCATTATTTGTAATTCATAATTCAGCATTCAGCATTCATAATTTATCCCCCTCTTCCTTTCAGCATTCATAATTCATAATTCATAATTCACACCCCCCTCACCACATCCCCAGAGCGAAGCCGAAGCGCCATCTCCATGTACATTAGATAGAGACCGATAGAGACACCACGCGGCACCGAACCGTTAAAAATTCGAGATTCATGCACTGGTTTAACTTAAAAAAATACTGGCAATCCTCATATAAACGCCCTTGGCTTGCCCTCCTATTCGCAGGACTGATAAGCCTTTCGTTCTTCGTTCCGCCCGCTTTCGCCACCTTAACCGACGATCGCTACGATGGAAATATTTACATGATTTATGCGGGTAACGGTTCCCTCGTCCCCTCAAAAGTCAGCCTCGCTGAATCGCTTGCGGCGCACAAACCCGCCGTTGTCGCGTTCTACGCCGACGATAGCAGCGATTGCAAGCAATATTCCATCGTCGTTTCTCGCTTGCAAGACTTTTACGGACGCGCCGCCAGCATTATTCCCATCGCAATTGATACCATGCCGGTAAAAGCGCAGTTCCAGCCCAACGAAGTGGGATATTACTACAAGGGCTTCGTGCCGCAGACTGTAATATTCGACGCTAAAGGGAAAGTTGTGTTTGATGAGAAAGGACAAGTCCCTTACGAGAAAATGGATGATGTCTTGCGAGAAGTGTTTAATTTAGTGCCGCGTACCGAGTCAAAAGAATTGAAGCGACGCACGGTGAATGAATTTAACTCTGAACTAACGCCGAGTTCTTAAAAAAGTCAACAAGACTTGTAGGGGCGGGTTTGGCTGAAACTATTGTTATGAGAGCGATCTAGAAATCAAAACCCGCCTTCCCCGCGTTCTATTTAATTACTGGAACCCCGATCGCGAGAATTAAGTCCCTAAAAGCCTGCCTTTCCCTATCTCGACCTTCAACCCCGACAGACAATGAACTGGTGGCGAAACTTAAAAAAGAATCCGTTAGCTCGTTTTGGCGCGATCGTCCTACTCGTCCTTTATTTAGCGGTGTTAGCGGCCGATTTTGTCGCGCCTTATCCCGCTTACGACGATCCGGCCAATCCTGCTGACGATCGCTACGCCACTCTCGAAGGCGGTTCCCTATTGCCACCAACTCGGATTTATTGGAAAAACCAAAAAACGGGGGAATTTCTCGGCCCGCACGTCTATCCGACGACGCAAGGGCCAACACAACTGGAAACCGGCGATCGCGTCCTAACCGTCGATTTCTCCAAACCCTCGCCCCTGCGCTTGTTTGTCAAGGGCGCGCCCTATCAATTATTGAAGCTGAGTTGGCCGTTAGGGCCTAGGTTTGAGGAAATAACCGTATTTCCGGGAATTCCGTGCGATCGCCATCTCTTTGGGGCGGTGGGCGACGGGAGAATTAACCTCTTAGGAATGGACGAACAGGGGCGCGATCTCTTCAGTCGCTTGGTATTCGGCGGACGTATCAGTCTGAGTATCGGTTTGGTGGGGATCGCGATTTCCTTCCCGCTGGGAATGTTAGTCGGGGGAATTTCCGGTTATTTTGGCGGCTGGACGGATGCAGTGCTGATGCGCTTTGTGGAAGTGCTGATGACGATTCCGACGATTTACCTATTAGTGGCACTTGCTGCTGTCTTACCGCCGGGATTGACCAGCACGCAGCGATTTTTGTTAATCGTGACGATTACTTCGTTTGTGAGTTGGGCGGGTTTAGCGCGCGTGATTCGCGGTCAAGTGCTATCGATTAAGGAACGGGAGTTTGTCGATGCGGCGCGATCGATTGGCGCTAATCCCCTTTATATCGTCGTGCGCCACGTCCTGCCGCAAACAGCGACCTATATTATTATTTCGGCAACGCTTGCCGTACCGGGCTTTATCGTTGCCGAATCGGTGTTGAGTTTGATCGGTTTGGGAATTTCCGAACCCGATCCCTCCTGGGGAAATTTGCTGTCAATCGCGACAAATGCTTCGATTTTGGTCTTGCAACCTTGGTTGATTTGGCCGCCCGCACTGCTGATTATTCTCTCGGTTTTAGCGTTTAACGTTTTGGGCGACGGGCTGCGCGATGCTTTGGATCCTCGGAATTTACGCCGCTAGCGATCGCGAGAAAAACGAACCACTCGTCCCCCAACGGTACGACAAATGAAGACATCATCCGCCGTATCGATTTCGACAAAGCCTCGGGTTGTACTGTAATCTACTCCTACGACCGCGCGATTAATTTTGTGGCGTTTGGCTTCTGCAAGGCAAAGATCGGCAGCAGTAAGGTTAGCGCCAAGGGATTGAGTATTTGAGGTTGAATCGCTCGAAGATGCAAAAACAGCGCGCCCTATGGGGTTGCAAAATACTAGAGAGCCAAAAGAGATGGCTGCTAAGCTTAGGTAAAGAGTTTTGGCAGGTTTCATCGGCTCGGTCTCCGATCGCGTCTCTGTATTTTCTCTACATTGCCCCTGACTCGGTTTCCTAAAAAAAGTTGCAATCTTACGGATTGCGAACGACCGAATCGAAACTGCACGTTATCTTTACGTTTTATAGCGATCGCCAAGGCAGTGATGACAAATTTTGCTAGGGGCAAATGGCATTCGCCCGGTTTTCGACTGCTCGGATTGTCCTCACCGATGTGTCTATGGCTATAAATTGCAATTTGCGATCGCGAAACTTTAAACCTAAGATTTTAAAGTCTATTATCCTATCGAAATAAACATTAACGCCATGCCCTTTTTGCTTGTCAATCCTCTCAGAAAGATTGCCCCTCTTTTACTGAAGGATAACAATCGCAAGCCAGAAAAACCCCATTAAATTCCTGTAGGGGGCGAAATCCTGTCCGCCCCTATTACTGGCCAAAGAAAGTGATTACTCCGCTTGGGGTTCCGAACCCGTGAACCCTAACCCTTTCTCTTCAGCATAGGCTTGCATGAAGCGTAAAAAGCGTTCCCATTCTTCTTCGCTTCTCATAATATGAACTGCCTCGAGAGCGCGGGGCTGACCGTTAACAAAAATTCCTTTCACCTCCCGCGTAACAATTTCGCCTTCATTGTCAATTAAATACATCCCCGTCACTTCATCAGTTCTATCCTTTTTCAGAACATTGGGGTCGTCGAAGCGGAACGTAGCAGTTCCGCCCTTGCCGTTGCGAGAGCGAGTTACTCTCACATCGGGGACGATTTCTTCAACGATTCCTCGAGAAAATTCGATACTAGCCATAATTCCTGCGGTCTGTGTCCGACACTTTACAATTATTTCTCCATCTTCTCACAGAGGCATTCTTGCTGAATAGCTCTCCTCTCAATCGCGCAGCGTCAGAATCTCCACGCCTTCATCGGTAACAGCTACCGTATGCTCGAATTGCGCCGATAATTTCCCATCTTTCGTTACAGCCGTCCAACCATCATCGAGAATTACCGCTTCCCAAGTTCCCTCATTAATCATCGGTTCGATTGTGAAAACCATCCCTTTACGCAGGCGTTTTCCTTTATCCCGCGTTCCGTAATGCGGAATTTGTGGGGCGGTGTGGAAGGTTGTATTCACCCCATGTCCGACGAAATCGCGCACGACGGAAAACCCAAAAGACTCCGCATACTCCTGAATCGCCGCACCAATATCGCCAATACGCCCGCCGGGATTAACGGCGGCAATCCCGCGCCGCAGACATTCTTCAGTCACCTCTACCAATTGCTGGGCTAAAGGCGAGGGCGTTCCGACGAAGAACGTGCGCGAGGTGTCGCCGTGATAGCCATCAACAATGGGCGTAACGTCAATGTTGATAATGTCCCCCTCTTTGAGGATTTGTCGAGAATTGGGGATGCCGTGACAAATTACTTCATTGACGCTAGTACAAATTGACTTAGGAAACCCGTTGTAACCGAGAGGGGCGCTTTTTGCCCCGCGCTTTTGCGTCCAGCTTTCTGCTACGTCGTTTAACTCTTGGGTGCTGACTCCAGGTTTGACTTTAGGCGCAAGGTAATCGAGCAGTTCTGCGGCTAAACGTCCTGCGTCGCGCATTTTAGAGATTTCCCGAGCGGAAAGAAGGGTGAGGGTTTCGGTAGCCATGAGGGACGATATTGATAAATTGTCTGGACGGTATTGAGTGAGAAACTAAATGTTATCTCTTGGAGGGGATAGACGCGGTAATGCGACAGAAATTCTGGGGACTGCAAGTAAAGCGCTCAACGCGACGAATTCCTACCTCGGATTTTAACAAACGTTAACCTTTATCCTTATTCTCTAACACTTTCGCTCGATATTCCACTCACCGCTCGAATCGCTCCCATGATTTTCTGCTCGGTTCGTCCGCTGTACCGCCTTGGAGAGTATACTCGCGATCGCGCGTACAGACGCGAAACCTTTAGCGCTTAACCAACTTACCTTTCATTCTGGAAGGATGCTGACTTCCGGCGGGCAGGCGCTACCTAGTCTGCAAAATATCGGGTTTCTAGGCATTTGTTCTTTTTGATTTGACCTGTCATTCTTCCTCGCTCAATTACTCCCCTTCTTTTTCCTCGCGATACCAATTCTCCGAGTTCGGACGACACATCTTGAGGGTGAAACCCCTAATATATCTAGGTTTCTTAATTTTTAATTTTTAATTGGTATGAACTCTCCTTTTATCTACTGCTATCCGCCTCTAGAAGCCGGCATTTTACTAAAGCGTTATAAACGATTTTTTGCCGATATTGAATTAACATCGGGCGAAATTATTACCGCGCACTGCCCTAACACTGGGCCAATGATTGGAATTTATCAACCGGGAAACTTAGTACAAGTTTCTAAGAGCGATAATCCTAAGCGCAAACTGCCTTACACCTGGGAAATGATTCAACTCGATAAAACTTGGGTTGGCACAAATACATCACTTCCCAATCGCGTCATAAAATTAGCGTTAGAACAGCAAATTTTACCCGAACTTTCCGGCAGATATACTCAAATTCGTCCCGAAGCTCCTCTCGGAGAAGATAAGAAGAGTCGAATGGATTTTCTCTTGAGTAGCGAAGGAGATAAACCACCGATTTATTTAGAGGTTAAAAGTACGACTTGGGCGCAAGGAGAAACGGTTTTATTTCCCGATACCGTAACGACGAGGGGGCAAAAACACCTGGAAGGTTTAATGAAAGTTTTGCCCGAGGCAGAAGCAGTGATGTTATACTTTATTAATCGCGGTGATTGCCCGATTTTTGCGCCGGGAGATGCTGCCGATCCTCGTTACGGGCAACTCTTACGGGAAGCCGTAGCGAAAGGGGTTGAAGTTTTACCTTATCGTTTTGAAATTTCACCGCTAGGAGTTCGATTTTTAGGATTAGCGAAATGTCAGTTATAACCGATCGTTTATAACTTTACTAAAGCATCTCGATGTGCAAGATAAGTCCCAAGTAGTTGGCTGATACCAATTTAAGATGACTTTGCCTAGAATTAACTCTCATAAATTTTCAGGATAACGGGGCGTTACGCTTCGCTAACACACCCTACTTTTCATTCAATGCAACTTCACATTAATCTGGGTCTTATCCGTTATCAATTATCCATTATCAATTATCAATTACCAATGTGTCGTCTCTTAGCTTATCTTGGTCCCTCCATTCAACTCGATCGCATTCTCTACAAACCCGAACATTCTCTCATCGTTCAAAGCTATAAGCCCCAGGAAATGCAGGAAGCGATTCTCAATGCCGACGGGTTTGGCGTGAGTTGGTATCATCCCGAAAAAGTCGAAAATCCCTACACTTATAAAAGCACTCAGCCGATTTGGAACGATATTAACTTGCCACAGTTGAGCCGTTATGTGGAATCGGACTGTATTTTAGGGTATGTCCGCAGCGCAACGGCGGGTTTAGCGGTGGATTTGAGTAATTGTCAGCCTTTTGTGCGCGATCGCCTTTCCTTCATTCACAATGGTTTAATCGAAAAGTTTCGTAAAACCCTGTACCGCCCCCTGTGCAATCTGCTTGAAGATGAGATTTATCAGTGGATTGAGGGTTCGACAGACTCAGAACATCTGTGCGCGCTGATCCTCAACGAACTGTATAAAGCCCCCGATTTAGCCGTAGAATCTGCCTTAGAAAACGCGATCGCGCAAATCCAAGCGCTCGCTAGCACCTGGCAAGTCCGCGTTGCCGCCAACCTCATCATCGCGACCGGCAATCGTCTCATTGCTTCGCGCCACAGCACCTACGACGTGCCACCCCCTCTCTACTGGCTGCGCGACGATCCTTTATTCCCCAATGCGGTTATCCTAGCCTCAGAAAGGCTTTTTCCTGGCGATTGGAAAACCTGTCCCGAAGGGAGCATTCTCAGCGTTGGCTCGGATTTAGAAGTGGAAATTCGCGCGATTTCTGCTGGGAGTTAGTTTTAATCGCTCCCTTGGAGGGCTGCAATTGTCGTGAGTCCGAACATTCAGAGCGATCGCAGCGCAAGACATTGCTCCTTCTAGACCAGAGCGCTTATGCTGTAAGCTGTGTCGATCGCGACCTACCAAGGAAACCCGTATCACGACAGCTTATGAACAAAATCTTTCTCGGGATGCTCCTGTTCATCCCTATTTCGATCGCCGCTCACTTTCTCCATTGGGAAGAAACCATCGTCTTCGTCACTGCCGGATTAGCGATTATCCCCTTAGCTGCGTTCATGGGGACAGCAACCGAAGAAATTGCGATCGTCGTCGGGCCGAACCTCGGCGGACTCCTCAATGCCACCTTCGGCAACGCGACAGAATTGATTTTAGCCTTTATCGCCCTTAAAAGCGGTCTGATTGGCGTAGTGAAAGCAACCATTACCGGCTCGATTATCAGTAACCTTTTGCTGGTACTGGGATTTTCGATGCTATTGGGCGGATTGCGATTCAAAGAGCAAACCTTCCAACCCACCGTCGCCCTGACGAATAGTTCGCTGATGAACCTCGCCGTCATCTCGCTTTTAGTTCCCACCGCTGTCGAATATACCTCCAGTGGCATTGGCGAACAAACCATCCAAAGACTTTCCGTTGCAGTAGCGGTCATTCTGATTATTGTCTACGGTTTGACGCTGCTTTTTTCCATGAAAACCCACGCTTATCTTTTCGATGTTGGCGTTGCGGATTTAGAAGTGGATGAAGAGACATCCGAATCGGCAAAACCCAATATTGCCTTGTGGACGGGCGTTCTCTTAGCCGTTACCCTAGGCGTTGCGATCGAATCCGAACTGCTGGTGGAAGCATTTGAAGCCGCGACGGAAAGTTTGGGATTGCCCGCGCTTTTCACGGGGGTAATTTTACTGCCGATTATCGGTAACGCCGCCGAACACGCAACCGCCGTTACCGTCGCGATCAAAAATAAAATGGATTTATCGGTATCCGTTGCTGTCGGTTCGAGTATGCAAATCGCGCTATTTGTCGCGCCCGTGTTAGTGATTGCCGGTTGGTTAATCGGACAGCCGATGGATTTAGATTTCAATCCCTTTGAATTGGTTTCCGTTGCCGTGTCGGTACTGATTGTTAACTCGATTTGTGCCGATGGCAAGTCGAATTGGCTCGAAGGCGGTTTACTGCTAGCAACTTATATGGTTTTGAGTTTTGCCTTTTTCTTCCATCCCGTCGTTTCGGGTTAAGGGGTATTGGGATATCGAACGGTAGGGATGTTGGTACAACGTCCCTGCTTTGATAAGGTTTGCCGGGATAAACCTCATCCCCTTGTTTGTGGGGCAGTTTAACTCCCCAATCTTGCTGCTAAAAATGGCATAGTAGAAAGAGTGAAAACTTTTGGAGAAGTTGCCTTGCGCCCCCTTCGATCTGCTATGAAGTTGTGCGTGAATCCGAATTGTTCCCACGCTGACGATCCGCTGAATGCCAGACGCGATCGCTGTTTGCACTGCAATTATCCCCTAGAATTCGGTAACGGATTTCGGGCGACGCGCCTCCTACAAGAAAACGACTTTAGCAAGCTTTATGCGCTCGAAAGCGCCACGGGACAGCAACGAGTGTTGCAAATCCTTTCCCTAGAACATCCCCGCGCCATCGCCCTGCTGCAACAACAAGCCAAAGTTCTGGCGCGCATCGAACATCCGGGGGTTCCCAAAGTCGAACCCGATGCTTACCTTTCGCTCTCTCCCCCGAATAGCGAGGAACAATTGCACGGATTGATGATGGAAAAAATCGCCGGAATTTCTTTGGAGGAATGGTTTCAACACCAGAATTGTCAGCCAATTTCTCCGACAGTTGCCCTCGACTGGTTAAAGCAACTGGCAGAAACGCTTCATCGCTTGCACCAAAATCTGTATTTCCACCGAGATATTCAACCGGCGAATATTCTCCTGCGCGCGGATGGGACGCTCGTTCTAGTTAATTTTGCCAGCGTTAAAGAAGTCGCGATCGCCTATTTAGCCTTTGCTCGACGCTCGCTGCTTTCCGGAATCGACAGCAGCGACGAACCGATTTCTCCTTCTCCCGGTTACGCACCGCAAGAGCAAGCGCAAGGAAAAAGCGTTCCCCAATCCGATTTTTTTGCTTTGGGACGTACCTTTGTTTATCTCCTTACGGGCAGTCCGCCGAGCGAGTTTTCCGAAGAAGCGACGACGGGAAAATTGCTTTGGCAATCGCGCGCTGAAGGTTATTCGCCCGCTCTGATTGCTTTAATCGATAAGATGATGGCTCCGCAAACGAGCGATCGCCCCCACAATACTGCGATTATTTTACGACAGATCGATCGCATTGCCTCCGAACAGCCTTCTTTTTGGGATACCTTCAGCACGCCGAAAGAGCGCCCGGAACCCGCCGTTACTAAGCCTTCAGTGCGCGCTACAAAGCAGCCTTGGACGATGGCGCTGCTGCTGGCTGGGGTATTATTATTCTCAATCGGCGCGATCGCTAAATACGGGAATTTTCCGCATCGCTTCAATTTACCTTTCCCGGAGATGGGGCGCGATCGACAGCGGTAAAATTCTGTTCTTCCGATCGGGAAAAAAGACTACTCCTTCCGTGGCGGCTGAGATTGAAAATGTAAATCCAAATCCCGCGCCACATCATCCCAGGTTAGCTCATCTTCTTCTACGGGTTCGCTGCTTGCGGCTGTTTCCTCAGCGTCCAACACTTCAAACAAAGACTTCAACTGTTCGAGAGAATCTTCAAATGCTTCTTTGGCAGCATGGCGAGTATCTAAGGAGCGATCGTTCATAATAAGCCTATTGTCAGCGAACAGCGTTGCATTTTGCCTCTTACCAGAGATTGAAGGTTCTCGAGCCAAACGAAATCCAGCGATCGCAGTTCCGTCCTTCCCGTAGACTTCTTAGATCCTAACTCAACCCAAAAAGCAAAATATCCGGGAAATTGCCCGAACGCTTTAGCCACTGCCACAAGGAGGAGGTAAAAGACTCCTACCTCCCTCCGGTGCTTAACGCCTCAGTCCCAAGTTTGAGATAATGGATAGCTGAATCGTTCCCGCCACACGGGACAACACAAAACAGTACTGTAGAGACGACGAACAAACAATGGATTTTGATTACGACTTAGCGATTGTTGGGGCAGGTGTTGGGGGACACGGTGCGGCGCTGCACGCAGTCAAATGCGGGCTGAAAACGGCGATTATTGAAGCGGGAGATATGGGCGGAACCTGCGTCAATCGAGGCTGCATTCCCTCAAAAGCACTCCTTGCTGCTTCGGGAAGAGTACGAGAATTGAGCGATCGCAAGCATCTCAATGCAATGGGCGTTCGCGTCGATGGAGTCAGTTACGATCGCGCCGCCATCTCCAACCATGCTACCAATTTAGTCGAAAAAATTCGCGGCGATCTTACCAATAGTCTCAAACGCTTGGGCGTGGAAACGATTCGCGGCTGGGGTAAAATTGCTGGCGCGCAAAAAGTTTCAGTTCGCACCGACAGCGGCGAAAAAACAATTACCGCTCGCGAAATTATCCTCTCTACGGGTTCAATTCCTTTCGTTCCCCCCGGAATCGAACTCGACGGCAAAACCGTTTTCACCAGCGACGATGCGGTACGCCTCGATAGCGTTCCCGATTGGATTGCCATTATCGGCAGCGGTTACATCGGATTGGAATTTTCCGATGTTTACTCGGCGCTGGGCGCAGAAATCACTGTTATTGAAGCGCTCGATGTTTTAATGCCGGGATTCGACCCAGAAATTGCGAAAATGGCAGAACGAATCTTAATTTCGCCGCGCGATATCGAAACTTATACGGGTACGCTCGCTAAAAAAATTACACCCGGTTCGCCCGTCGTCATCGAACTGGCGGATATGAAAACGAAAGAAACGATAGAGGTGCTGGAAGTCGATGCTTGTTTGGTTGCAACCGGACGCATCCCCGCCACTAAGGATTTAGGACTCGAAACTGTGGGGCTGGAAACCGATCGCCGGGGCTTCATCGCCGTTAACGATAAAATGCAAGTATTGATCGATGGGAAACCCGTCCCCCATCTGTGGGCGATCGGCGATGCAACGGGCAAAATGATGCTCGCTCATGCAGCTTCCGCTCAAGGCGTTGTCGCAGTGGAAAATATGTGCGGGCGGGAAAAAGAAATCGATTATCGCAGCATTCCCGCTGCTGCTTTCACCCATCCGGAGATTGCCTACGTGGGGCTTACCGAGCCAGCCGCGCGCGAGTTAGGGCAAAACGAAGGTTTTGAGGTTAAGACGGCGAAAACTTACTTCAAGGGCAATTCTAAAGCCTTAGCCGAAGGTGAAACGGAGGGATTGGCGAAGGTTATTTATCGTCAAGATACGGGGGAATTATTGGGGGTTCATATCATGGGTTTGCACGCTTCGGATCTGATTCAAGAAGCAGCAAACGCGATCGCATCCCGTCAGCCCGTCCAAAGTCTTGCCTTTAACGTTCACACCCATCCAACGCTTTCAGAAGTTCTCGACGAAGCCTATAAAAGAACGGTTTAATAATTGACAATTGACAATTGACAATTGACAACGTAGAGGGAGCCTTGGGTGAAAGGTTCGCCTCTCTATTTTCCCCCTGTTCCTCCCCAATTTTAGGTTCCTTGTCGGCGTTGTCAGTGCTTTTCACTCTTCCCTAATTCAACAATGCAAATCCGCAGAAGACCCCCCAGTCCAGCCGTAAATCTCGATGTTGTCCGCTATCAAGTCCCGCATCCGGATGCAGAACCGCGCAATATTCTCGAGGAAATTGTTTGGTATAAAGATCGGGAAGTCGAAGTATTTCGCGATCGCGTCCCCCTCGTCGAACTTCGCAAACAAGTCGCTAGCGCCGCACCGCCTTTAGATTTTGTCGCCGCACTGCGGAATTCAACCCTAAAACCCGCCCTCATTGCTGAGGTCAAAAAAGCATCGCCGAGTAAGGGAATTATTCGAGAAAACTTCGATCCCGTTGCGATCGCGCGTTCCTATGCTTCCGCTGGAGCGAGTTGTCTTTCCGTCCTCACCGATCGCAAATTCTTTCAAGGCAGTTTTGAAAATCTCGCCTTAGTTCGTTCGGCGGTTGAAATTCCGATTTTGTGTAAGGAATTTATTATTTCTCCGTATCAAATTTATCTGGCTCGGGCGCGCGGTGCGGATGCCATCCTATTGATTGCAGCAATTCTCGACGATCGCGACTTGGGTTACTTTCTCAAGATTGCTCGCAGTTTGGGGATGAGCGTCTTAATTGAAGTTCATAGTTTAGCCGAACTCGATCGCATTTTAGCCTTAGAAAATGTTACCTTAGTAGGAATAAACAATCGTAACTTAGAAGATTTTTCTGTCGATTTAGCAACGACTTGCGAATTGATGGAAAAACGACGCGATCGACTTCAGGCTTTAAGGATTTCGGTCGTTAGCGAATCCGGACTCCATACCCCAGACGACTTGCAACAGGTCAGTGCGGCAGGAGCAACCGCCGTTTTAATCGGCGAGTCTCTCGTTAAACAGCCCGATCCCGGCAGCGCGATCGCTGCTTTGTATGCCGAGCCTGTGACCTAAATCGCTGCCATAATGTTAACTTTTTGTTAAACTCAGTTTCCCTTCTCTCGTTCGAGCGATCGCCATTTCATGGAGCCAATCCCCCTCCCCTCCCATATTCATTACGAACTGCTTCTACAACTGCTAGAAAGGCAAACGTTATTTGCAGCCAATCAAAATCCGGTTCTGCGAGAACAAGTGCGGCAAACGATTGCGACGCTGAGAAAAGCACTCGCCCAACAAAAACAACTTGAAACCGCCTGCACGCACTTAAATATGCCTTACGAGTATCGTTGGTCTCTCAACGAACCCCCAGTTCAGTCTAGTGTTGTTCCGAACGGACTGCCGAAACTCCCTAAATCTTCTTAGAAGGAATTTGAAGATACAAAAAAACGAACAAATAGAATAGGATGAGAGTTTGCAAACGTTTCGGTTCGGCAGGCAGCAAGATAGTTCCTCACCTCGAAGGGGCGATTTGCAGTTGACTGACTGAATGCGCATCGCGAAGCCGATCCCTGCGGGATCGCCTCGATATTGTAAAGGGAGAAAAGTGGAAGTTATGGATGGCAAGCAGATGTTAATGATTCCGGGGCCAACGCCGGTTCCCGAGCGGGTACTGTTAGCAATGGCGCAACATCCCATCGGCCATCGCACCTCGGAATACAGCAAAATTCAAGCAGAAGTTACTGAAAACCTCAATTGGCTCCACCAAACGCAGCATAACGTTCAAATGCTCGTGAGTAGCGGTACGGGAGCGATGGAAGCGGGGATTATCAACGTTTTGAGCGCGGGCGATCGCGTTGTATGCTGCTCGAATGGGAAATTTGGCGATCGCTGGGTGAAAGTGTGCCAAGCTTACGGCTTAAACGTGGAAATCGTGACCGCAGAATGGGGCAAACCCCTCGACACCGAGCAAATTCGCGAAAAACTAGAAAGCGATTCCGAAAAAACGATTAAAGCCGTCATTCTCACCCACTCCGAAACCTCCACCGGCGCGCTCAACGACCTCGAAACCATCAACAAGCACGTCAAAGCCCACGGCGAAGCTTTAATTATCGTCGATGCCGTCACCAGTTTAGGCGCTTACAACATCCCCATCGATGACTGGGGACTCGATATCGTCGCTTCTGGGTCGCAAAAAGGTTACATGATTCCGCCCGGATTGGGATTTGTAGCCGTCGGCCCTAAAGCATGGGAAGCTTACAAAACGGCGACCTTACCGCGTTTTTACCTCGATTTGGGTAAATATCGCAAAGCAACCGCTGACAATAGTTCTCCCTTCACCCCGCCCGTCAATCTCGTATTCGGGCTGTGCGAAGCCCTGCGGATGATGAAAGCAGAAGGGTTAGAAAGCATTTTTGCACGTCACCAGCGCTTAACAACGGCAACCCGCGCAGCCGTTAAAGCCTTGGGTTTACAGCCCTTTGCCCCCGACGAAGCGGCGAGTACGGCAGTAACAGCCGTGTTAGGCGGCGATGCGGATGCTGAGAAAATTCGTTCGCTGCTGAAAAAACGCTTTGATATTGCCCTCGCTGGCGGACAAGACCATCTCAAAGGTCAGATTTTCCGCATCGGTCATTTAGGGTTTGTTGGCGATCGCGATATCCTTGCTGCAATTGGCGCTCTTGAAGCGGTTTTAGTCGAATTGGGAAGCGCGGGCGCAGCAACGGGCGCAGGCATTACGGCGGCGGCTAAAGTCTTCGCCGGACAAGCGTAACGAGTAGCGAGAAAGTGAGTTAACCGTTCAAACCACAATTCGTCTATTTTGTCAAGATCTAATTTTGTAGGGACGTTCAATTGAACGTCCCTACATTAAAACTTGGGGTAGGGGGCGCAACGCCAGAGATGCAGCGCGATCGGTCTAATTGAGGGGGAATGGTGAATTTTCTTATTTTAGAATGCCCAGCGCAGGAAAGCTGCCGACGCGATCGCCGCAACCAGCAACACAAATACTAAAACCCGTCCCAAACGCGCTTGCACGTGAATCGAAAATCGATCCCAAGACGCACCTAACGTATAATGACCGAGCAGGAGATCGAACAATCCCGAAAGTCCCATCCACAGACAACCCAGGATGAACACGATCCCCAGACCTCGAATTGTACCGCTCTGAGAAACCGGCGACGACATTAAGCTTGAAATCGAACTTAAGTACCTCATGGCTTTTCATCTCCCAATATTTTCTCCGAACGTCGTGCGTCGAATCTAACGAAGCTAGCGTTTTTCCCCAACAACCAAGGTCTACTGGAGCGTGCTAAGAATTGAGTCCGTAAGGCGATCGGAGTTCGCCAACACCTTCTTCAATTGTCAATTATCAATTGTCAATTATCCATTATGACCCTACCTTACCGAATTTTTGGGAGGTCGGCAATTACGATTTATTGCATCCCCCTAACTCGTGGCAACTGGAGAACGCTTGGCTTCTTCTTGCGAAGTCGTCTCCTCTAACGACGGGCGCAAGCAGAGATAAAGTAGTGGACCGAATAAAGGAACGAGACAAACCAGCCAGAAAACCCAAGCTTTTTTGAAATTGCGACGCGCCAAATCATCTCCTAATAAAGTCGGAAATAACACGCACAGCAAGCAAAAATCCAGACTCATAACATGAATAAAACGGCTTGTTTTCCACTGCTGCACGAAGTCCGTCCAATTGCCTTGGCTCAAACCGAACGCGACTAACCCAACAGCAGCAATAGTCAATAAAACGCCGAGCAAACGCGAGTCAAAAGCACTAATCGCTTTATCTTTTTTTCCAACGAAAGTTGGGTTAGGTTCGCGCAAAGCCAGATAAGGAAGGAGAGCAAAAGCGCCCAACGCAAAAGAGCCAATTACGAAAGGAAAAGCACGGATTTTTTGCCCTCTACCATCAGCAAAAAGGAGGCAACTATAAGCGAGCGGCCAAACGCCCATAAGGTTGAACAACGCTACAATAAGAGGATTAATCCCTCCAATATCCCCAACCGAGAGACGTTTAATGAGATCGAGAGTATCGGGGCTATCAGGAGGGGCAAATAAGAAAGCGTAAACGACAAATCCAAGCCAAAGCAGACCCAAACCAATTTTTACCAGCATAAATCTTTTAACAATCCGGAGTATGTCCTTAAATTATTATTCACTAAATTACTAAATTGATGCGAGTTGTTATCAAAGATGATATTCTAATCGTTTGTAAAGAAGACCTGCCGACGTACAAAAAAGGCGGCTCGATCGTTCGCAATAGTTACTTCTGGGCGTTGAAATCAATTTCTTGTTACGCCCCGAAAGGAAACGATTGGGAATTCGATCGCGAAGTTTGGGTTGCCCTATCGAGAATGCTGCTCTCATTTGCTCAGTCTGGCTATCTGGGCGAACGCGAAACTTCCCTCGAATTTCCCGACGATCTGCCCATTCCCGATGTTTTGCGCTCGGTTGCCAGTTACTTTTAAAGGAGGAAGGAAGAGAAACTATGAATTGAAGCAACCCAGCCTCCTTTTATCTTCGTTATCTACCCTCGATTAACGCTCTTCTCTTCGTTACCAATTATCCATTGTCGAATGGCACTAACTTAAGGCTGGTGGGCGCTGCCCACCCTACGAAATTATCTGTAGAGACGTTGCAAGTCAACGTCTCTACGGGCGATTTTTCAACTCTTATTTCAGTGCCATTCATCCATTGTCCATTATCAATTACCCCCTCTTCGTTATCAATTATGAATTTAAATCCTGCTGTTTACATTATCGGTGCGGGCCCAGGAGATCCGGAACTGCTCACGCTTAAAGCGTACAAAATTTTGACGAAAGCTGATGTTATTTTGTATGCAAATTCTTTAGTTCCCCAACAAATTTTGCAAGATGTTCGCGACGATGCCGAATTGATTCCGACGGGGAATAAAGTATTAGAAGAAATTGTCGAAATCGCGATCGCGCGCGTCAAAGCTGGGAAATCCGTTGTCCGCCTGCATTCCGGGGATTTGAGTTTATATAGCGCGATCGGCGAACAAATACAAGCCTTTGCCGCCGCCGATATCCCCTATCAACTGATTCCCGGATTGAGCGCCTACCAAGATGCCGCCGCCAAACTTGGTATCGAACTTACCGTTCCCGAACTCGTCCAAACCATTATCCTCACTCGCACTTCCGGACAAGCATCCCCCGTCCCCGAACGCGAAGAACTTGCCACTCTCGCCGCTCACCAAGCTAGTCTTTGCCTTTACCTCAGCGCCCGCCACGTCGAAAGCGCTCGCGAGAAACTGCTGCAACATTACCCCGCTGATACCCCCGTCGCCGTTTGCTATCGCCTCGGTTGGCCGGATGAAGAAATTTGGGTCGTTCCCCTTGACAAAATGGCCGCCATTACTCTTGAAAAAAACTTGATTCGGACGACTTTGTATGTTATTAGTCCTGCTTTGAAAGAGTTGGAAGGCGCGCGATCGCAAAGCGATCGAGGAACGAGATCGCGGCTTTATCATCCCGACCATTCCCATATTTTCCGCCCTCGCAAAAATGTTTAAGATTGATTATCTCGAATTGCCATTGATAAAATTCCTAAAATATTGCGAATATCCTTAATGTAATACTCGCTCAAATCGATATAAACTTGGTTATTCTCTAACTTCATGAATTGCCAAATCGTGCCAATCGTTGTTGCCCCGTAAATCGATTTAATTCTATTGCCCTGCTGTTCGTTAAAAATTTGCGCGGCTACCATTTCCGCCAAACATTGCGCCAAACCTAACTTAAGATTTTCATTTTTCGTTTCCACCAATATCACCACGGGCGCGCGTAGAAAAAGCTGTTCTTTCGATAAACTCAAAATAAAATCGCAGAAGCCATTCAAGCCGCGCGCGCTATCTACATTAAATTCAATGCCCGAAAATAAGCCAATTTCGCTGTTAAACTTGCGTCTGACTGCTAGTAATATCGGAGAGATTATCATTTCGGAGCGTGCTTTCTCCGTATTAATGGCTACTGTAAGGTCGGTGTTTTCTTGAAGGATTGTTTCAAGCAAACTATCGCAATCTTCTTTAGGAACATCTGCAAACAATCCCGATACTTCATGAAGCGTCAATCCGAAAGTTTGAATGACTTCACCGAGTTTAAAATCGCTGTATGCCATTTTACATACCTAGCTTAAAAATTAATGTCCTCAACTTTAAGCTTAAACTCTAATACCAATTTAAGATTGCGTTGCCTAAAATCAACTTTCCAAAATTCTCAGGATAACGGTGCGTTACGCTTCGCTAACACACCCTACATTTCATTCTATAGCAATCCCAAATAGGTTGTGGCAATTTCAAAATTTATCATCCTTACGGGGCGTGGGTTGTAGGCTCGCCACTTATCGCAACCAAAATGGGATTGCTATATAACAAAAAAAGGTGCATTACTGCACCTTGAAATATGTCGATTAAAAGTTGGAGAGCGAACCAAGCTTAGAACCTAATTTTTTAAGCTATACCGCCCAAACGTCGCCGGTTTCGTCATTAATGGGTTGAGATTTTGCTTCAGCAGCCGGTTCGGTAACTTCGACTTCTTGAGGCTGGGGCTGCGATTCAACAACAGCTTCGGGAAGTTCGGTTTCCGGTAATTGGGGTTGCGATTCTGCTGTTGCTGGGGTTAGTTCAACTTTAACGGCTCGATTCGCGATCGCGCTTGCTTTCGGTAGCGTTAAAGTGAGGACACCATTACTAAAATCAGCGCTAACTTGCGTATTATCGATCGCAAAAGGAAGCCGGATAACTCGTTCGAGTTTACCATAACGAAACTCGCTGTGCAGGACGCGATCGCTCTCGATTCTGCGTTCGTTGCGATACTCTCCCGAAATTGCCACCGCTTGGCGTGCCACGTGAATATCTAAATCTTTAGCGTCCATCCCCGGAATCGCAGCGCGTAAAATCAGTTCGTTCCCCCGATTTTCCAGTTCCACTGCCGGTTTGCGAACGATAGTTTGAGGTAGTCTGGGTTGGGGAACGTAGCGGCGAACAGTAGAAGCACTTCGAGTCGGTTGCAGGCGAACTAATAACATTATATAAACCCTCCGATTGCCTTTTCTTGTAATGTTTCGTTTAACCTTGCTTACACTTCTTATGATGCCAAGCGCTCTCAGTTCGGGACAGTCGGGAAAACCGCAATTCGGGATGCGGTTTACACGATTTGAGTTCGGGTCTTGCTTTTATCGCGCTTGGGTACACCGTAAAGTATCGATATAACCTCGATAAAAAGTCCTCAGATTGCCAAGGTTTACGCAACAAACCCATCGATTCTCTTCTCGCTAATAACTCAAGTCCTCTTTATAGGACTGAGAAATTCAGATGTATCCAACCCGTTTCAACGGGTTTCAGCTATTAGACAGGAACTTGAGTTCCTGGCGGGCTAAGTGTTTCACTTTTGGTGCAAGCGGTAACAACTCAATCTTTGGAGGTGTTTGAATCCGCGCTTTTGGAAGTCGTTGAGACTGTCGAGACGGAAACCGAGCAGTCCGAGGTGGAAAAAAGACTTCAAGAAGGGCAGAGAAAGCAAAGACAAGAAGATATTCTTCGCATCTTGGAAGTTCGCTTTAATGAGGTTCCGAGGCAATTGCGGGAACGAATTGGTGCAATTGAGGATTTAGAGGTTTTAGGAACGCTTCTGATTCAAGCGGTAACGGCTCAATCTTTAGACGTGTTTGAGTCGATATTCTACAATTGAGAAACCGAGTTGCTAAAAATTGATGGAAACTGTCGAGCAAGGGATGGTAAACCGCGATCGCGATTGATATAGCATTTTTCGTTTGCGTGAGTTACACCGCATGGGCGAATGCCATTCGCCCCTACCCATCTAATTTCAATTTTTGTACCTCATCCATTTTAAAAACGCTATATAAATAAGAGAAACCGGAAGATGTAGCTTCCGAGTTAGTCTGTAGAAACGGGAGGCAGCGCTTCGACTTCGCTCAGCGCACGGGGGACGGAGGAATTGAGTAGGTTCAGTTTAAATGCGCCTTATATTAGCTCGCTCAACTCTCGTATTTGTGCCGATGTTCTTGTTTCATCTGCTGATAAATCTCATCGCTTCTAATCGCATCCCATTTGAGTTTAAAAATTCGTGCTGATTCGGCTTTAACCGGCTCGATTTCCGCGATCGGAATTAACTCCTTACTTTCTTGATCGTATTTTCGTCCCCCTGGATGATTGGCGTATCTTCGCGCCCTCGTGTAGCCCATTTGAATAAATTTTCTCGCCATATCCATACCGACGAAATCGCCTTGTTGTTTGTAATCTAAATACATTTCATAGAGTTTGCTGGACGAAATCTCGGCAATTTCGGGGGTTTTAAATCGCCAGTGCGGAAGTAACTCGCTTTTATACGGCTCGACCAGCAAAACTCCTTGCTCGCCTTTGCCAACAATATAAAGTTCTGGGCGATCGCGAAAGTTAAGGGTTTTGAAATCCAAAGAATAGTCGAATTTTTTCATAGGGGCGATTTTAAGAGAAGTGAAGTGGGTTCGGGAATGCTGCTGCGTTTGACCTTAAAGAAACGCAACTCTAGCGTACACTAGGCTCGAAGTATCGCCTACAATTGAAAAACAGAGTGACTACAAAGGGATGGAAAACTTCGATCTTGCTCGAGAAATTGCTGGCAATCCTTTAACACCGGCGGAGGAGCTAAGAGCGTTGAGTCAAAGCAAAGACGCGCTCGTGCGTGAAAAAGTGGCAGGAAATCCGAATACATCGCTCGATACTTTATGGAAATTGGCGATTGAATTTCCCGAACGAGTATTAGAAAATCCGGTTTTACCGCTGCTGTTCCTGGAAATTCTCGATCCCATCGCCCAAATTCCCAGAAAAACCCTGTTGAAACTGTTTTCTTGCGAGAATTGCGCTCTTTTCTACCAACCATTGTTAAATCCCCAGAACCGTTTCAATATGCTGAACGTAGCAAGGTACAATTGCACTCATCCGAGCATTCTGAGGAAATTAATGAGCGATCGCGGCGAAAATCGCGATCTTCGTGATGCAATTGCTGGCAACTCCAGCACTCCCGCCGAACTGCTCGTACAACTAGCCAGCGATAGCGATGTCTCGGTTCGTTGTAACGTTGCTGGGAATGCAAGCACTCCGATTCCAATTCTGCAACAGTTGGCGAAAGATGAGAGTTACAGAATTCGTGATGCAATTGCTGGCAACTCCAGCACTCCAGCCGAACTGCTCGTACAACTAGCCAGCGATAGGGATGTCTCGGTTCGTTGTAACGTTGCTGGGAATGCAAGCACTCCGATTCCAATTCTGCAACAGTTGGCGAAGGATAAGAACTACGACATTTGTCGTGCGCTCGCAAGCAACCCCAGAACTCCCGCCGATCTTCTCGCACAACTACCCAGCGAGCGCGATATCTCAGCCCGCTCGAACCTTGCTAGGAATGCAAGCACTCCGATTCCAATTCTGCAACAGTTAGCGAAAGATGAGAACCTCGAAATTCGTCAAGCGCTTGCTGGCAACTCCAGCACTCCTGCCCAGATTCTCGCACAAGTGGCTAGCGATTCTGCTTCTGCTATTATCCCCCATAATTCTCAGAGCAGGTTCTGCCTTGGAATCTGTCATTCGGTAGCCAGCAACCGAAATACTTCGGCTCTAACGTTAGAACAGTTATTTTTAATTGATGATGATGGGATAAGAAGGGCTATCGCCGGAAATCCCAATATACCCTTAGAAATCTTGCGGCAGTTAGCGAAAGATGAGAACCTCGCAATTCGTGTTGGGATTGCTGGCAACTCCAGCACTCCTGCCCAGATTCTTGCACAACTAGCTAGCGATCGCGATGTCTGGGTTCGTTGTCACGTTGCCAAAAATGTCAACACTCCAATTCCCAGTCTGCAACAGTTAGCCAAAGATGAGAACCTCGAAATTCGTCTTGCGCTTGCTGGCAACTCCAGCACTCCTGCCCAGATTCTCACACGACTAGCCAGCGATAGCGATGACTCAGTTCGTTGTGCCGTTGCCAAAAATGTCAACACTCCAATTCCCAGTCTGCAACAGTTAGCCAAAGATGAGAATCCCGTTGTTCGTTGTGCCGTTGCCAAAAATGTCAACACTCCAATTCCCAGTCTGCAACAGTTAGCCAAAGATGAGAATCCCGTTGTTCGTGATGCGGTTGCTCGCAACTCCAGCACTCCTACCCAGATTCTCGCACGACTAGCCAGCGATCGCGATGTCTCAATCCGTTGTACCATTGCCTATAAGTTCAACACTCCGATTCCAAGTCTGCAACAGTTAGCCAAAGATGAGAATCCCGTTGTTCGTTACGCCGTTGCTCGCAACTCCAGCATTCCCGCCCAAGTTTTTGCCCAACTAGCTAGCGATCGCGATGCCTCCATCCGCTGGAACATTGCCAAGAATGTCAACACTCCAATTCCAAGTCTGCAACAGTTAGCCAAAGATGAGAACCACAAAATTCGTTACGCCGTTGCTCGCAACTCCAGCATTCCCGCCCAAGTTCTCGCCCAACTAGCTAGCGATCGCGATGCCTCCATCCGTTATACCATTGCCCAGAATGTCAACACTCCAATTCCAAGTCTGCAACAGTTAGCCAAAGATGAGAACCTCGAAATTCGTTACGCCGTTGCTCGCAACTCCAGCATTCCCGCCCAAGTTCTCGCCCAACTAGCTAGCGATAGCTATGTCTCAATCCGCTGGAACGTTGCCAAGAATGTCAACACTCCGATTCCCAGTCTGCAACAGTTAGCCAAAGATGAGAACCGCAAAATTCGTTACGCCGTTGCTCGCAACTCTAGCATTCCCGCCCAAGTTCTCGCCCAACTAGCCAGCGATAGCGATGTCTTAGTCCGTCGTACCGTTGCCAAGAATGTCAGCACTCCGATTCCTAGTCTGCAACAGTTGGCCAAAGATGAGAATCCCGTTGTTCGTGATGCCGTTGCTCGCAACTCCAGCACTCCCGCCCAAGTTCTCGCCCAACTAGCCAGCGATCGCGATGTCTTAGTCCGTCGTACCATTGCTGGGAATGCAAGCACTCCGATTCCAATTCTGCAACAGTTAGCGAAAGATGAGAATCCCGTTGTTCGTGATGCCGTTGCTGTCAACTCCAGCACTCCCGCCGAACTGCTCGTACAACTAGCCAGCGATAGCGATGACTCAGTGCGTTGTACCGTTGCTCGTAATGTCAGAACTCCAGTTCCCAGTCTGCAACAGTTAGCGAAAGATGAGAATCCCGTTGTTCGTGATGCCGTTGCTGTCAACTCCAGCACTCCCGCCGAACTGCTCGTACAACTAGCCAGCGATAGCAATGACTCAGTGCGTGTACCGTTGCTCGTAATGTCAGCACTCCGGTTTCCAGTCTGCAACAGTTGGCGCTCGATTCTCACTTTAATATTAGCGCGGTGGCGGCGGAACGATTGAGCTAGGGCTTGATGAATAGTTGACAATTAATAATGGACGATGGATAACGAAGAAAGTTTAATTCATCGTCAAATTTTCGGGTTCATTGTCAATTCTCAATTTTCCACTATATTAAGCCTCTATATACTCGCAAAGCGAAAGGGGTTCGGGAATGCTCTCGCCTTCTTCCGCTAACAATTCTAAATGCAGCACAACCGCCTCGCGAATCAATTCCCGAACTTCAGATAAAGTTTCCCCCACTGCAACGCACCCGGGCAAGTCGGGAACGTAAGCACCATAACTACTTGCACCTTTCTCGATTACAACTGCATAGCGCATCATTCCTCCTGCTCGATTTGAGCTTGCCGCCAAACACTTTTCAGAGGCACACCCAAGAGGGCGAATACCATTCGCCCCTACCTGTTGGATTTTTGGAGCCGTACCTCACGTGCGGGGAAAACGCTATATCGACACTCTATTTATCCGACACTGTAACCGTACCAGTTTGGTAGGGATGAATGGCACTGAGTTAAAGTTAGCGGTTCTGTAGAGACGTTGTATACAACGTCTCTACAGGCGATTTACTCTTGCTTATGTCAGTCTTAAAGAAACGCAAAGATTAGGCGCACCGCAAAGCGGATCCCTGCGCGATCGCGCTCTGGGAAACAGTTAGAGTGTAATGTTGATTTAGCAGTCTTTTAAGAACCCTCAGTTAGTACGATGTCTCAACCGACGATTGAATCCATCCTCCAAGAAAACCGCGTTTTCCCGCCGCCAGAAGAATTCAGCCGGGAAGCCGCGATCGCATCTCTCGAAGATTACCAACAACTCTACGATAAAGCTAAAGCAGATCCCCAAGCCTTCTGGGCGGAACTCGCCGAGAAAGAATTGCATTGGTTCCAGAAATGGGATACCGTCCTCGATTGGCAGCCCCCCGTCGCGAAATGGTTTGTCGGCGGTAAAATGAATATTTCCTACAACTGCCTCGATCGCCACCTCACCACTTGGCGCAAAAACAAAGCCGCCCTCATTTGGGAAGGCGAACCGGGCGACTCGCGCACCCTCACTTACGCGCAACTGCATCGCGAAGTTTGCCAAATGGCGAACGTGCTGAAAGAATTAGGCGTACAAAAAGGCGATGTCGTCGGCATCTATATGCCCATGATCCCCGAAGCCGCGATCGCGATGCTCGCCTGTGCTAGAATTGGCGCGGCTCATAGCGTCGTGTTTGGCGGTTTTAGTTCTGAAGCACTGCGCGACAGACTCAACGACGCAGAAGCCAAACTCGTCATCACCGCAGACGGCGGCTACCGTAAAGATAAAGCCGTTCCCCTCAAAGAACAAGTCGATCTCGCGATCGCCAACAACCACGCCCCCAGCGTTAAAAACGTCCTCGTCGTCCAGCGTACCGGGCAAAAAGTCCACATGGAACCCGGACGCGACCATTGGTGGCACGATCTTAAATTAAACGCCTCCGCCGACTGTCCCGCCGAACCGATGGACAGCGAAGACCTCCTCTTCATCCTCTACACCTCCGGTAGCACCGGCAAACCTAAAGGAGTTGTCCACACCACCGCCGGTTACAACCTCTACACCCACATGACGACGAAGTGGACGTTCGATCTCAAAGATACCGACGTTTACTGGTGTACCGCCGATGTCGGCTGGATTACCGGCCACAGTTACATTGTTTATGGCCCCCTTTCCAACGGCGCAACGACCTTAATGTACGAAGGCGCGCCCCGTCCCTCCAATCCCGGTTGCTTCTGGGATGTCATTGAAAAATACGGCGTAACCATCTTTTACACCGCCCCCACCGCCATTCGCGCCTTCATTAAAATGGGCGAACACCTGCCCAAAGCGCGCAATTTGTCAAGTTTGCGCCTGCTTGGAACCGTCGGCGAACCGATTAACCCCGAAGCTTGGATGTGGTATCACAAAATCATCGGCAACGAACGCTGTCCGATTGTCGATACCTGGTGGCAAACAGAAACGGGCGGTTTCATGCTGACTCCACTCCCCGGTGCAACGCCCACCAAACCGGGTTCGGCAACCTTCCCCTTCCCCGGCATTCTCGCCGAAGTGGTCGATTTAGACGGCAATCCCGCCGCTGATAATGAGGGCGGTTACTTGGTCATCAAGCATCCTTGGCCGAGTATGATGCGGACAGTATACGGCGACGACGAGCGCTTCCGTCGCACTTATTGGGAACATATCGCCCCGAAAGACGGGCAATACTTCTATTTTGCTGGCGATGGCGCGCGCCGGGATGAAGAGGGGTATTTTTGGGTGATGGGGCGCGTGGATGACGTGATTAGCGTCGCCGGACACCGCCTGGGGACGATGGAAATCGAATCGGCGTTGGTGTCGCATCCAGCGGTGGCAGAAGCCGCAGTCGTGGGCAAACCGGACGAGTTGAAGGGCGAGGAAGTTTTCGCTTTTGTGACTTTAGAAGGCGATTACGAGGAAAGCGAGGCGTTGGAGAAGGAGTTAAAACAGCACGTCGTTAATGAGATTGGGGCGATCGCGCGGCCGGGAGAAATCCGGTTTACCGATGCGATGCCGAAAACGCGATCGGGTAAAATCATGCGGCGTTTATTGCGTAATTTAGCTGCCGGACAGGAGATTGCGGGCGATACTTCAACCTTGGAAGATCGCACCGTTCTCGATAAATTGCGCGGCGGCGCGTAGTTGGCGGGATGATAGGTTGCTCGTAAAAAACTCTCGTAGGGGCATTGCGATGCAATGCCCTCTTATGAATTATCTATGATGGTGATTGCTGTATATTTTGGAATATAAACTTCGCTAAGGATGATACAGTCAAACTAAACAACACCCAGAATAAACGCCATAAAATTTCATTTTTCAATGTTTTGTTTCGCTTTTTGAATTCTTCAACTTCCTTAAAATCGCCTTTTGTGATTGAAAATCTAGGATGTTCTTCCAACTGGGAAATACGTTCATCTATATATCTTTCAAGTTTTACACCTAAAAAATTCCCAGTTATAAATATAGCTAATACTACAATGAGAAGAAAAGTTATACTTTTCAAAGAAACTAAATTTTCTAAGCTAGCAGGAGGCAATAAATAATCATAATTTTGATAAAATATTATAAGTAAAATTACTGGTAAAGAATATCGAATTATCTCACTCAGCAACTCACCTCTTTTATTAAGAAAACTATTAAAAGGATTATCTTCAGGCAAATTCTGCAACCCTTCGTACCATTCGACAACGATATTCAGTAACTCGGTAGCAAGAATCTCATTTATAAAATCGACTTTACATATACTTGGTGTTCGTATCTCCATTAGTTCTGTGATGTCGTCACTTGTAAGAATTAGTTGAAAAATATCTTTAGGGGGAATCTCAGTCCCAATTCTTATCTTTAAAGAATGTCTCTGTGGTAATTGGTACTGAGGTAATTTTACTGCAATATCCCACTTAATAGTAATAGCCCTAACAATTTCATTAACCGTATCCCATTTCTCTCGTTCAAATTCCGCCCAAGTAGAGTAATCTTTTATCCTTCTATTAGATAATATAAAACTGATCGATGCAATTTCCGAAATCAACTCGTGATTGCGGAGTTTACTAGATATCCGTTCATTGATACTTCTAATGTCTGGCAAGCCTAAAATTTTCTTACCTCGTAACAATCGAATTTCGGTATCTGGTTTTGCATTTAGTTGATAAAATAGTGACTTGAATTCATCAAGTCCTATAAGTTGTGATGATTGCTGCGGAACAATACTAGAATCTTCAGAAGACTGAAAGTTACTCATGTTAAGAATAATTACCGATCGAGAAGCGCATAAAAACTCAGGTATAAATAGAAACTTCTGGAGAATGACAACAAGTAAAATATCTATACCGTGAAATGAAGTCGGTCAAACATTCCTTAAAAATGATTCATTTATAGCAATCCCAAATAGGTTGTGATAATTGCGAGCGCTGAACGCCATACGCAGCAAGGATATATCAGCCCCAAAAGACTTCAAACAATTTGGGATTGCTATATTATAACAAAAACATTTAGATTTACAAAGAATTCCGGCTCAATTACCATTCTTATACTTCTTTATTAAAATCCTCCATAGCTGAATAAATCTTGGCTTTGAAACAAGTGGCGGTGAAGAGGCATTAGCTTCCCATATTCAAGATTGTCTAACAGCCCCATCATTATCTTCAATCCGCAAGACCTGCTTGCTCGAAAGCTTGTAACAAATTGCTACTTACCCCCAATCGTTCGCCCCAGTCGCAAAGGTAATCAACATCTAAATGAGTTGTTTGAATTTTCAAAATTCCTAAAACGTCGCGCCATTGTTTTTCAGATTGGCTGGCTTGCCCCCAAAGTAATTTATTGAGAATAACATCCTCTGGAGATGCGAAGTAAAGAAAGCCGCGCCCCGGAATTCCAATCGTTTGACGACGCGAAAATTTAAGTTGCTCGAACTCGCTGGAAGCGGCTAACATAATATCTGCTCGCGCGATTGTGGCGATATTAGAGAGGTAGGGTGGGCAAATTGCCCACCGATTCAAGCATCAACTAACTCGCGATAATAAACGCTTCCTCAAGTAATAACCGTCGGTTCGTTGCGTTCGGTAAACTGACGAATTTGAGCAATTTTTTCGGCAATTTCAATGAACGGGGCGAGGGCTTCTTGGGGATCGAGATCGTGCTTGCTGCTGTCGGGTTCGTAACTTTCCAGGTAAATGCGCAGCGTTGCACCTTTAGTCCCCGTTCCCGATAAGCGGAAGACGATGCGAGAACCGTCAGTAAAACCAATGCGCAACCCTTGATTTTCGCTGATGCTACCATCGACGGGATCGCTATAGCTGAAGTCATCGGCATATTCGACTTCGTAGTTGCCGAGTTTTTGTCCGGGAAGGGTGGGAAATTGCGATCGCAAGTGAGCCATTAAATCCATTGCCCGTTCCTTATCCACTTCCTCATAATCGTGGCGGGAGTAATAGTTACGTCCGTAAGTTTTCCAGTGTTCTTTAACAATTTCTTCGACGGAATCGCCGCGCACCGCCAGAACATTCAACCAGAAAAATACCGCCCACAAACCATCTTTTTCGCGGACGTGGTTGGAACCCGTGCCGAAACTTTCTTCGCCGCAAAGGGTGGCTTTATCCGCATCGAGGAGGTTTCCGAAGAATTTCCAGCCGGTGGGGGTTTCGTAACAGTCTATCCCCAAACGTTGTGCGACACGATCGACGGCTTGGGATGTCGGCATGGAACGGGCTACGCCGCTTAAGCCGTTTTTGTAGCCGGGGACGAGGGTAGCGTTAGCGGTGAGGACGGCGAGACTGTCGCTGGGGGTAACGAAGAAGTTGCGCCCTAAGATCATATTGCGATCGCCGTCCCCATCGGAAGCTGCCCCAAAATCGGGCGCATCGCTACCAAAGAGAATTTCGACTAAATCGTGCGCGTAAACCAAGTTCGGATCCGGATGTCCGCCGCCGAAATCTTCAAGGGGTTTGCCGTTCATCACCGTTCCCTCGGGCGCGCCCAAACGTCCTTCCAGGATTTCATGGGCGTAAGGCCCGGTGACAGCGTGCATGGAGTCCATACACATCCGAAAGTTACCAGAGGTGAAGAGTTCGCGGATGCGGGGAAAATCGAACAACGATTCCATCAGTTTGGCGTAGGAGTCTACGGAGTTGATGACTTCTACATCCATCGTTCCCAGTTTAAAGGAACCGACGCGATCGAGGTTAATATCGGCAGCTTCGAGAATCTTGTACTCGTTAATCTCCTTACTGCGGGCATAAATCGCATCCGTCACCTTTTCCGGTGCGGGGCCGCCGTTACTGGTATTAAATTTTACGCCGAAGTCGCCTTCGGGGCCGCCCGGATTGTGGCTAGCGGACAGGATAATGCCGCCAATGGCTTGATTTTCGCGAATGACGCAGGAGGCGGCGGGGGTAGAAAGGATGCCGTCGCAACCCACGAGAACGCGCCCAAAACCGTTCGCTGCTGCCATTTTTAGGATGGTTTGAATGGCTTGGCGGTTGTAGTAGCGCCCGTCGCCGCCGACAACGAGAGTAGAACCGTCTTTGGAGTCGATGCTGTCAAAGATGGATTGAATGAAGTTTTCGAGGTAATGGGGTTTTTGAAAGTCGGGAACGGATTTTCGCAGCCCCGAGGTTCCCGGTTTTTGGTCGGAGAAGGGTTGAGTTGAAACGGTTTTTAAATTCATGGTTGGCTCGAGAGTCAATCGAACAATTTAAGGTAAGTAGCGCGACGGACTAAGCTGTTGGGGGGAGGGCGGGAGACAGACGCGCTCGATTGGCTTCGCGAAGCGGATTGCTGCCCCAGCAGATTAGGATAGACGGGCTATTTAATATGGTCGGGGCGATCGCGCCATTCGGCAAGTCTTTGTTGCCGGGATGACTTCTGTTGCTAGTTCTACTCCTTTGCTATTGACGATCGGTTTATAGTCAATATATCGAGCGCGTGGAGTCAATCCGTTCATGTTGACGCAAATACAATTTAGAAATTTTAAAAGCTATCGCTCCGGAACGCTGCACCTCGCTCCCCTCACTGTATTGATTGGCGCTAACGCATCGGGAAAAAGTAATGCAATCGAAGCATTGCGCTTATTAACCCGAATTGCAGTAGGGGAAAGATTAGGATTTCTCAATAGCATTTACCGACCCAATACCAATATCTTGAGGGGAGGAGTCAAAAATCTTGGACATAAAGGCTCCGGATCTTTCGGTTTTTCTTGCGTAACGACAGCTAAAAAATGGCACGACTTCTCCATCGATCTGAGTCTTGGGAAGGATGGCGATCTCCGAGTTATTAAGGAAACAATTTCTAGTCAAACTTCAACCGTTCCGCTCTATGAAATATCGAGCGCGCCACAAGGGGCGGGGAGTGACGTTTTTGTGACCTACAACAATTTTGCTCGGGGTGGAAAAAAGCCTAATATTGTCTGTAGCAGTCAAATGGCAATTTTTACACAGCTTTTAAGCGAGATTCGCTTTCATCCCAATAACACTAAAAGTAGAGAAATTATTCCTAAAGTTGCAGAACAATATGTACGCTGGCTCGGTAGTATTGTATTTCTAGAACTGGAACCCAGTACCATGCGCGATTACGGTCATAAAACCGATCGCTTTCTTAGGGAGCATGGCGAAAATCTTTCTGGGGTTCTTTATAATCTTTGTCGCGAGCCAGAAGTTAAGCGAGCCATTTTAGAGTTTATCCGCAGTCTGCCCGAACAAGATATTGAGGATATCGGCTTTATCGAAACACCACGGGATGAAGTTTTATTAACGCTGACTGAAACTTTTGGGGGAATTTCAACTCCTTATGAAGCACCTTTGCTTTCCGATGGAACCTTACGAGTGCTTTCGACTGCCGCCATGTTGTTGTCTGCACCCGAACAAAGTTTGGTCGTCATTGAAGAAATCGATAATGGGGTACATCCCAGTCGAGCAGCGAATTTATTAGCAAGAATTTCTAAAATCGCAAAGCAGCGAAATTTGCGCGTTTTAATTAGTAGTCATAACCCCGCTCTCCTAGATGCTTTACCCGATGATGCCGTTCCTGAAACTGTATTTTGCTACCGCAGCAATGAGGATGGGTCGAGTCAACTCCTTCGTTTAAAAGATTTCCTCGATTATCCAGGATTAATTGCCAGAGGGACTCTCGGACATCTGATGACATCGGGACTGTTAGAACGTTCAATTAAGCGGTATGTTGGCTCCGAAAAGAAGCAAGAGAAAGCAATGGAGTGGTTAGCATCTTTGACTGCGGGGGGAATAGCTAGACCGTGACTGTAGCGATTGTTGATACCTCCATCTTTTGCAATATATTAGATATCCCTCATCGGAATGGAGAGCGAGAAAAAGTCATTAAAGAGTTAGAGATGTTGATTAAAAATGGAACAACTCTTTTGTTACCAATGGCCGCTATTTATGAAACTGGAAATCATATCGCTCAACTCAGTAACGGTTACGATAGACGACGATGTGCTGAATTTTTTGTCGAGCAAGTTCAAATGGCGATCGCAGGAGACGCGCCTTGGCAGGTTATGCAAGTTCCGACGGTGGAAGAAATTGGGGATTGGTTGAGTGAATTTCCCGATTTAGCGATGCGCGGGGCAGGAATGGGCGACACTTCTATTATTAAAGAATGGAAGAAAATGAAAAAGAAGCTTCCCGCTCGGCGTGTTTTCATTTGGTCTTTGGATAGCGATCTAAAAGGCTATGATGCTTAGTTTAAAAGATCGAAAAATTTAAGTCGAGAACAATCGCTAGACCAGAACTTATCCGAAATGGTTCACTTGAAGCGAAAACAAGCTTAAAATAGTAGAATGCGAAAAATTTCCTTGCGTTACAGGATTATCGGCTTTATTCTGCTCGGACTGCTGCTTGTTTTGGGCATTGCTGTGCTGCGGTTGGATAGCGCGATCGCGCACAATCTTCGCAGTGCGATCGCTACCTCTCTCGGCGTTCCCGTTCGCATCGAACGCTTGCACTACAACATCCTTAACGGACAACTCGATGTCGAACGTTTAACTCTCGATAATCCGGAAGGATTTACTACGCCTTATTTTATGAGTGCAACGGGTTTAATGCTTCGTGCCAAACCTGCTTCTTTTTTCACACAAACGACTGAATTAGAAAGTTTTCAGATTCGGGGAATTGATTTTAATATCGAACAACAACTTACGAAAAATAATCTTTTGATTATTTTTGGGAATGCCAGACAACAAAGGAAGGGAAATTTACAAGCCAATTTACTCGATCGCGGGAAAAAGTTCCTGTTAGAGCGCGCGATCGTTGATAACGTGACTTCGCATCTCAATTTAGCTGCCTTCCCAGCCACAAAACCACTCTCGCTCGATTTACCCCCGGTTTCAACCCTGGAACTCAATAATGTTACGCCGGAGAATATAGGCGGAGTTGTCCTCAGCGATTTAGTCGATCGCGTGGTTTCGGGAATTGTTAAAACCGCGATCGCAAAAAGCCAAGCTTCTATGCCTCAAGGTATTCTGAGAATTTTAGAAAATTCGCCCCTTTGGGAAGAATTGAAAAGAGAATTAAACACCAAAAATGGGTAAGTTGTTGTATTCTAATTATATTAGAGAATACTCTAATATTTAACAATTAAATTTAAGCCTAGAGAGGAATCTTACTTGATTGCAATTCGTTGTGGAGAAAAAATTTTCTCTAATCTCCAAGCCGTCATCTTTGATAAAGACGGTACGATAGAAGATTCCAATAATTTTGGGTTAGCGCTAGCGCAATTGAGAGCGCGTTTAATTGACGAACGGGTTCCGGGTACGGGCGAATCTTTATTGGCGATGTTTGGCGTATTAGAAGATGGTACGCTCGAGCGCCAAGGATTGATGGCGGTGGGCAGTCGCATGGAAAATATTATTGCGGCGGCGGCTTATATTGTACCAATGGGATTCAGTTGGGAAAAATCTGTTGCGATCGCGCAGGAAGCGATTACAGAAGCAGATAGCCGACTTATTCGCACTTCCGATAATGCGGCGCTGTTTCCCGGAACTTTGGCACTTTTGCAACGTTTAAAAGCGGCGGGTTTGAAGCTCGGAATCCTTTCAGCAGCAGCACCGGAGAGAGTACGCGGTTTTGTCGCCCGTCACGAACTTTCGAGCTATTTTCAATTGGAAATGGGCGTAACCGCTCGAGGGCCATTTAAACCCGATCCCGCCCTCTTTTTAGAAGCTTGCACGCTGTTGGAAGTGGAAGCAGAAAAAACGCTGATGGTGGGGGATTCGAGTTTGGATATGCTGATGGCGAAACAGGCGGGTGCAGCGGGCGCAGTGGCAATTTGTTGGAAAGGCGGTACGCTCGATTATGCCGATGTTGCGATCGCGAATTTCGAGCAAGATGCGATCGATTTGCTCGATTAATCGATACCATCAAGAAACTGTTGGACGCTTTGCCGCCATAACTTCGGATTGACGGTGATGAGTAGTTGATGTCCGGCGTTAGGGAAGGAAATATAGTGGTGAGAGTAAGGTAAGTTGTCCTCAAGCTGTTTGAGTTCGGCGCGATCGATCCATTTGTCGCGATCGCCCTGCAAAATTAATGTAGGACAGCGTACTTGTTTGGCATAAATTGCGGGATTGTGGGCGAAACCGTTAATTTTGTGCTGGATGCTGCCCCAAAATACAATCAGTTCGGCAGCAGGAAAGGTAGGGATATTATAGAATCGCAAGCGACGCTTGACAGAATTCAAAAGGTGTGAATAAGGAAGTTCGAGGAGAATCGCATCGGGCGCAATATTTTGGGTGGAGATCGCGCGTAAAATCGCTGCCGTCCCCATCGAAACGCCGTAAAGCGCGATCGGACGGCGCGCATCTTGCTGCCGAACCCACTGAAACGCCGCCGCCACATCTTCGCCCTCGCGCACGCCCAAGGTTGTTGTATTGCCACTCGAACCGCCCGTTCCGCGAAAATCAACCAGCAGTGTATCGTAGTCGAGATTGTGTAAAACGCGCGCGGGCAGCAAAACCTGACTCTTACTGCCGCGATTGCCAGGAAATAAGAGAATCGTTCCTCGTGAGGGCGCATTTGCCGTGGGAATCCACCAAGTTTCCAAGCGTTGCTGGCGAGCGATCGCGATATATTTCGTCTCATACGGCAATCCAAAGTCGCTCGGACGCTTATAATTTATTGGCTTAGGAGAAGCGAGACTCCACTGCTCCGAGGAACGGAAATGCGTCATCGAGTACGCCCCCAAAAACGCGATCGCATTCATCCCCAAGAATCCGATTAAGACAACGGAAACGAGTAATTTACGCCCGCGTTTCTCTACCCATTCCGCCCAGAGCCAGCAAACCAGTCCGCCGCCCCCCAAAAATGCAACAATTGGGATAATAGGAAGCTGCAAAACCCTAATCGCGGTAAAACGATGCAGCAAATAGAGAAGCGCGATCGAGACGAACAGCAGGATAAACGCTGCATTGCCAATGTGAATGAGGCGTTTCGATGCACGCGAGCGCGACTTTTGGGATTTGAGCTTCTGCAATTTCGACATTTCAGCTATCTCAATTCTGCTCTGTACTGTCCTCCTACAAATTCAAAGTAGTAAATTCTTCAAAACATCAAAAATCTCTTCAAGATTCTAATTCAATAATCCTCGCCAGAAAGCCAAAATTTCTTTTGCAAGCTCGAATTTCTCTCGATTCGGTTGTGTATTCATTTTTGAACGGAGAATCCCCTGAAAGCATTGCCCGAGATTTTCCATTACTTTCCCTCGAACAAGTTTATGGCGCGATCGCCTTCTATCTTGCCAATCGAGAGTTTGTTAATGCGTATATGGCAGAAGGTGAAGCTGAGTTTCGGCGACTGCAACAATCCTGTCAAGAAAAGAGTTCTTTGCTGTACCAAAAATTGCGAGTTGCTCGCGACGAAAAACAGAGTGCAGGATGACAGAAATCCGATTTTAAGCTGATGCCTATCTCCGTCCAACGAGCGGTGGAATGTAGCGAAAAAAGACTAGGTTTCAATAGAGCAATTAACGGCTCCGAACGTTATCAATTGTCAATTATCCCCGACGTTATCCATTGTCCATTATCAATTATCAATTATCCAAATGGTTGCTATATCTAGCGGTTTATCCTTAAAATAAGTCACCTACCCCATAGATATAGTGTCTGCCCGCCGTGAATTTCCTAAAAGAGTGGAACGCAAGCTGCGTTGACGATCGCATCACCTTCCTCAATGTCACGCCCTTAGATGGGAGTCGTCCCTACGAATACTTGTTCTACTCCGAAGCCTTACCCCGCCGCAATGACGGGCGGTTGCGCGCTCCTCTCCTCAAACAGTACCAGCATTTAGAGCAAGGCGGTTGGTGGTGTTCGGGGATCGATGTGCTGACGGGCGAGGAAGATATTTGGGGATGCTTCAAACCCATTCAACCGCGCCGCGCCCGCGTTTCTCGCAAAGGCGGTTTGCCCGCTATCGGCAAGCAAATCAAGTACGAACATCCCCCCAAAGCCGCAACGGGAGTTTTCGCGCTACGAGTGCCGATCGCGATTTGGCAAGCGATCGCAGCGCGCTACGAACAACCCATCCGCCCGGAAGACATCGATCGCGCTCGCCCCGATCTCGGCTTCTGGCAATGGTTGAAACAACATCCTACCATTCCCATCTGCATTACTGAAGGAGCCAAAAAAGCTGGCGCGCTACTCACAGCAGGTTACGCCGCGATCGCAATTCCGGGGATCGATAGCGGTTATCGCGTCCCCCGCAACGAACGCAACGAACGCATCGGCAAACCTTACCTCATCCCGCAACTGCACATCCTCGCCCAATCCCAACGCCCCTTTTACCTCGTTTTCGATCGCGACAGCAAACCCAACACCATCAAAGCCGTAAATACTTCCCTGCAAAAAATGGGGCATTTGCTCGAACAGCAAGGATGCAGCGTTAATATTGTCACTTGGAATAGCGAAGATGGCAAAGGCGTTGATGACTTCATCGCCGCGTGCGGTACGCAAGCCTTCGAGCGCGCCTACAATAATGCCTTAACCCTCGCCACCTGGAGAGCGCAAACCTTCACTCAACTCACCTACCCGCCGGATTTGCGGCTGAATTATCGGTATTTATTGAGCGAAGAAATTCAAAATTTCAAATTAAAAATTACAAATAGGGAAGCCGATCTGCCTTCAACATTCGACCTTCACAATAAGGTTAAAGAAGTTTCCTGCGAAGAAGAAACTTTACCGCAACTAATCGGGATTAAATCGCCGAAGGGAACGGGAAAAACGCAATGGCTTGAAGGAATCGTTAAAGATGCGATTTCTAGGGGACAATGGGTACTCGTCATCGGACATCGCGTTCAACTCGTCCGAGAACTGTGCGATCGCTTCGGCATCGATTATATCGCCAACGCTCGTCCCTCTCTCGCCCGAGGGTACGGATTGTGTATCGACTCGCTTCACCCCAACTCCCAAGCCCAATTTGAAGCCCGCGACTGGCAAGATGGTATCGTCATTATCGATGAAGTCGAGCAAGTCCTCTGGCACGCTTTAAACTCTAGCACTTGCCAAAATAATCGCGTTGCTATCCTCAAATCCCTCAAAACCTTAATGCAGAACGTTTTGGGCGGAAAGGGACGAGTTTACGTCGCCGATGCCGATTTAAGCGATGTTTCCCTCGATTACTTACTCTCCCTCGCGGGCGTGCAGCAAAAACCGTTTATTATCCAAAATGATTGGAAACCCGAACCCCAAGACGCTTGGCAGGTCTATCATTATGCCGACAGTACGCCCGATCGCTTAGTGGGCGATTTAGTGCAGCATATTCAGCAAGGCGGTAAACCCTTCGTCTGTCTGTCCGCGCAAAAACTCACCAGTCAGTGGGGAACGCGCGCCTTGGAAGGATACTTAAAAGAGCGATTTCCCGACGTTCGTATTCTCAGAATTGACTCGGAATCCGTCGCCGCCTCGAAGTTGAGGCAACTCAACGAGATTCTACCCGATTACGATATCGTGCTGGCGAGTCCGTCGATTGAAACCGGCGTAAGTCTCGACCTTCGGGGGCATTTTACCTCAGTCTGGGCGATCGCGCAGGGCATCCAAGGCGAAACCTCCGTGCGCCAGTCCCTCAGCCGCCTGCGAGAAAATCTGCCTCGCTATCTTTGGGTTGCGCCCTACGGATTCAACCAAGTTGGAAACGGTTCGACTTCGATTCCGAGTTTGTTAAGTTCGGGACAGCGATTAACGCAGTTGAATGTGCGTTTGCTGCAACAGTCCGATTTTGAAGGCATTGACGATTTGGAAGTCGGTTTCCAAGCCGAATCGCTGCTATGTTGGGCGCGATTTGCCGTGCGGCTGAATGCGTCGATGCTGAACTATCGCGAGTCAGTTTTGGGGGCGTTGCGCGGGGAAGGACATCAAGTTTGCGAAGTTTCCCCAGAGGTGGAATTACGGGAAGAAACGCCGGAAGTTAGCCTCAGTTCTGCGATTAATGCGGTGCGCGAGCAAAATTATCAAGCTGAATGTATTGCGATCGCGCGATCGCCGGATTTAAACGAGGAAGACTACCGTACCGCGAAAAAGCGTATGGTGAAAAACCTAACCGAACGGCGATCCCAGCGCAAAGCCGAGTTGCAACAGCGCTACGGGGTTCCCGTCACCGCCGCTTTAGTCGCGAAAGACGATCGCGGTTGGTACGAGCAAATTCGCCTGCACTATTTTCTCACTTTGGGGCGATCGCACCTAGCCGATCGCGATGCTGCTGTCGCCAAGCATTTATTAGAACAGGGCGAAGGCGATATTTTCCTGCCCGACTTCAACCGATCGCAACTCGGCGCGATCGTCGGTACGATGGAACGGTTGGGCATTCCCCTTTTCTTGCAAGAACGAGGGCGAGAGTTTCGTAACAGCGATCCCGACTTGCAAGAAATGGCGGCAATTGCACTGCAAAACCGTGCTGCAATTAAAGCGATCGCGAGTTTGGGTTTAGCCAAAAATTCTAGCCCCGTTACCGTTCTGCGACGCTTCCTCGAACTTTTGGGCTGCGGTTTAAAGTACCTGCGAATTGAGAGTCAAGGTAAAAAGAGGCTGCGCGTCTATGGGTTAGAGATTCCCAACGACGGGCGCTTGCAAGTCTTTCACGTTTGGTTGAGGCGCGATCGCAGTTTCGAGGTGAATTTCGACAACTTCCCCGCCTTAAAACCCCGTCCCGACTCTAACGATAGTCGATACGTGCAATTAAACTTGCTCGATCTTTAAGGAACAGAAGTTGCACGATCTATTCATTCTCCCCTGTTGGAAAACCGAAGCGATCGGGCAACTCTTCTGCCGTAACTTGAAGAATTTCTAGTAATTTTTTGTATTGAACGGGAGTTAACTTGGGAACTGAACGTCCTGCTTCCCAATTCCTCACGGTTGTTTCTGTCACGCCAAGGGCTTCTGCAAGCTGCTTTTGAGTTAAAAATCGCTGAACTCTAAGCCGCATGAGTGGAGATCGCTCGGATTTGTGCGTCATTGGCGTAAATAGGTTGACGTTTAGCGTAAATCAATTTAAGATTTGAGAATAGAGATAAGGCAGCACTCCTCAAATGGCTGGTGCTGTGTAGAGGTTGCTGTCTTTTTTTATCTCAGTTTGTCATTTTACGCAGCTTTGCGGTTACAAAGCATCAAATCCCGCTCTATTTTTCAGAAAACAATGTTGCAAGATATCTCATCCGATCGCTCCCCCTCCAGTGTTTTAGCCGAACTGCCAGCACGCGATTGCCGCGAACCGATCCGTCATATATTGATTGGTTCGGCTCGAGGGGTACAGCACACGATCTACCGACTTCATACGCTTGGCTATGCTGAGGTTGCACGTTGGACGCACGCGATCGCGATTCCCGACAATCAAATTATTATCACCCCCGACAAAGGAGAAGTAATGAGTTTATTGGTTAAATCGATCCGGTTGAAATAAGCTTAGTCATTGATGAGCGAGATTCTCTTTTTTGATAAGTATCATCTTTTTTAACTGAAAAATCACCAATCTCCCTGCATGGTAAACGCCGCCCAATAGTAAGGCGCGCGGTAATTCTCACTTTGCCACATCGCTAATTGTGCTTGCCGTAGCGCAGGCGACGGATCGAGATTTTGTTCGAGTATTTTGCGATAATAATTCTCCATTAAAATGGAAGTCGCGCGATCGTTCACGCTCCACAAACTCACCGCCACCCGCCGCGCCCCCGCATACATAAAGCCTCTTGTCAACCCCACAACCCCTTCCCCTTGAACCTCTTTCCCCGTCCCCGTTTGGCAAGCACTGAGAACCACCAAATCGGCGTTGAGTTTCAAATTATAAATATCTTGCAGTTTCAGCAGGCTCGTTTCCGCTTTCTGTCCGTCGGGCTTGAAGAATGAAAGAGCAAGATTGGAAAGGAGGGGATTATCTTGGATGCAGCCGTGAGTTGCGAAGTGGACAATGCGGTATTGAGCGAGATTTGGGTTGGTAGCGTTGGCGTAGTTCGCATCGAATCCGATGGCGCTAAACTCCTGTGTGTCGGGAACTAGGGCAAGAATTTGCTTAGCTTCAGTTTCCGTGTTGACGAGGCGATCGAAGTCGCCGCATTTCTTAAGCCACTCATTGTCCTCCACTGTTGAGTCACGCTTGCCTGTCGAGCTAGTGCCTGTCAAACCAGGAGCTTGTTGGCTTAACTCACCAGAAATAGTTGTTACTGCGTTCTCTCCCAAACGCGGATCGTTAGCTTTGAAGATGGGGTCGGCAATCACCGCTACGGTTCTGGGGGCGGGTTGGCGGTTCTGCCATTGTTCCCGTTGGACTGCCAAACTGGTAGCCGACGGCAGCGTGATGATTTCGTGGTTGGCGAGGAGGGGAGGGGTTGCCGGGATTTGCCCTCTACCTAAATCCCTCTCCCAACCTTGGACGAGGGACTTTGAGGAGTTATTCCGGCTCCCCTTCTCCCAAAGTTGGGAGAAGGGGCTGGGGGATGAGGGCGTTTCCCCAAGGGACTTTGAGGCAGTAGATGCGGAGGAAACGGGAATAGGTAAAGCAGCAAACGGCAACAGTTGCAGTTTGCCATCCCCAACAATGACGAGGCGCTGACCTTTGAGTTCGCCTGCAACTTGACCCAGCAGCATTTGGCTGAGTTTTTCGCCTTGGCTGAGGTCTTTAAAATCCTCGGACAACAGGAGTTCGCGATATTCCTCGACAGCCGCTTCAATTTCAGCTTTGGGGGGCAGGGTATAAGTTTTGAGGTCGGTTTTGCTGACGAGGAAGAGATAGCTGCGATCTTTGCCGAGGGCGTATTGGAGAAGGACGGTATTATCGTCGAGGACTTGGTTTTGGATGCCGGTGAGGGTCAGGGGGTCGGGATATTGGAGGTTAGCGTAAGCGGGATTGTCGCGGCGAATTTGGGCTTCGAGGTTTTGCAGTTGGTTGAGGGTTTGCTCGATTTCAGCTTTAGCAGCTTCGAGTTCGGGGTTGTCGTAGCCTCCCTCTTGCTCGAGCAGATTGATGCGTTTTTGGTCGGCGGCGTTGAGCGCTTGGGTAAGGCGTTGTTCTTCGGCTTTAAGGGCGGGGTCGAGGTTGGCGTTGAGGTCGAGACCGGCTTCGGTGAGTTGTTCGAGGAGGCTGCGGGCGCGTTCGCTGATATGGAGGGCTTGGGCGTTATAACCTTTACTGGGGTCTTGTTGGTGCAGTTGCATCAGCAGGTCGATGTAGAATCGGTAACGATTTTGGACAGTGGCGAAGTAGGAGGTGCGGAGTTCGGTGCTGGCGATGTTGCTGCGAAGGTCTTCGATGATGTCAATCGCGAGTTGGATGCGGGTGAGGGCGGCGGTGAGTTCGCCTCGATCGCGATAGAGAGAGGCAAAATTATAAAGGGCAACAGCTTCTCCAAACTTGTCGCCTACAGTCTGAAATAGAGGCAAAGCTTGCTGGAGGTAGCCCAAGGCCTTCTGATGTTCTCCCAAATCGAAGTAGACTCTACTGATACTATTGAGGGCATGAGCTTCTCCTCCTTTGCTACCTACCAATCTAGCCTTGTGCAAAGCTTGCTCATAGTAATGGAGCGCTTTCTGATATTCTCTTAAGTTGGAGTAGATTCCACCAATATTATGGAGGGTAAGGCTCTCTCCGCCTTTGTCACCTATAGTCTGACTCAAGTGTAAGGCTTGTTCATAGTAATGGAGCGCTTTACGATCTTCTCCCAACAAGTCGTAGACTCCACCGATGTTATGAAGAACAGTTGCCTCCCCTTTTTTGTTGCTCGTAGCGCGAAGGAGAGGTAAAGCTTGGTTGAAAAATTCAAGCGCTTTGTGATAGTCCCCTAATGCGTTGTAGACAGCACCTATATTATTAACAGAAGCGACTTCCCCACTCCTGTCGTTCGTAGCGCGAACTAAAAGCAAAGCTTGGTTGAGATAATCCAGAGCTTTTTGATATTCTCCTAAATCGGAGTAGGCTGAACCGATATTATTGAGGGTAACAGCTTCCCCAGCACGATCTTCTACAACCCGACGCAAAGGCAAAGCTTGGTTGAGATAATCTAGCGCTTTTTGATGTTCTCCCAAATCGTTGTAGAGCAAGCCGATATTATTGAGGGTAGTAGCTTCTCCCCCTTTGTCACCCACTGTTCGACGCAGAGGCAAGGCTTGGTTGTAGTATTCCAATGCCTTCTGATATTCTCCTACATTTTTGTAGAGCGAGCCAATATTATTGAGGGTAATCGCTACCCGTCTTAGAGAGCCTATTGTTCTGAGCAAAGGCAACACTTGATGAAGATAGTCTAATGCCTTGTTATATTCTCCTAAATCAGAGTAGATTTGACTAATTGTATTGAGGGTACCGGCTTCTTGCTCTTTATCGTCTATGGCACGAAGTAGAGGTAAGGATTGATTGAAATAATCTAGCGCTTTGCGATATTCTCCCAAAATGTCGTAGACTCTACCGATATTTTGGAGGGTAATGGCTTCTCCCTCTTGGTCGCTGATAGCTTGAAGTAAGGGTAAAGCTTGGTTGTAGTAATCCAGCGCTTTGTAATATTCTCCCAATGCGTCGTAGGCCCCACCGATGTTATTGAGGGTAATGGCTTCCCAGGATCTATCGCTCCCTTGCCTCAACAGTCCTAACACCTCTTCAAAATTCGCGATCGCCTGTCGCAAAGATTCTGCCGTTCCCTGTCGTAAGAATTGCATTCCCTCATCAAAAAGTCGTCCGGCAGCCTCATCGATTTCCTCCTGCGACGGGTTGGCAGATTGCTGCGCAAGAGTCGAGACTTTCTCACTCTCCCACACCCGTGGAGAACTCCTCGTCGCGGCGACAGCTAACTCCGAACCCAGCAGCCAACTCGCCAACACCACCCCGGAACCCACTGCCGAGAGTTTTATCGCTAACGTTACCAACAGACGCGACTCTTTAACTAAATTCATAATCTTGCAGCTTCTCGGGTTTAACTCGATCTTTGCCCGAAGAGGGATTTTTTAAAGTCCAATGATTTTGATATTGTCCCCCTACCTCTGGTTAATCTCGATGACATTAACAGAAGGAACAGCCCCACATTGATGTATTTTCCGGCTCCCCTTCTCCCAAAATTGGAAGAAGGGGTTGGGGGATGAGGGCTAACTCCCTTTCACTCGCAACACCGCTCCCGTTTCTATCGTCCCCGATATTTTCGCCGTCGCAATTAACCCTTCGCGCGCTTCAATTTCCACGCCGCCTCGACGCTCTAAAGTAACAAATTCTGTCCCCACTCTAACTTTTCCGGGATCGATCCCCACTAAAAGTAATTTAGCGCGAAATTCTGTTTGCTCGATAACTAACGCTTGTCCTCCTTTTCTCGCATCCTCGACAAAATAAAACGGTTTTTTTCCGTAATCGCTTCCCGTTTCGACTTCGAGTTTGGGCTGCTGTCGATAGCTTTTTGGAATCTGACTTTGAATTTCCGCGATCGCCCGTTCTGGCGTGCTATCTTGCTGCCATAAATGCTGCGTCAAACGATAGGTAAATGCACCTGCAACGAAGCCATTGAGTTGCTCGTCTAAAGCCAGTTGAGAGGGTTGCGTTGCTGCTAAAACTACGCCCTTAGCAATCCCTTGTCGATAGCGATTGACAAACTCTTCTCTCGACCAACCCAACCGCTTTAACCACTGCTCTTGATAGGCTTTTTCTTGGGGAGAAATTTCAATCTTTTCACCCCCCTCTCGCGCTCTCACTCTTACCCCTCGCGTACTCGCACCGGAATGACAGCTATCTAAAACAGCGGTCAAGTTTTCGGTTTGAATGGCTGCCATTAATAAAAATAGGGTATGTCCCAAAATATCGGCGACGGTTCCCCCTTGAGCGATCGCATCGTCGGACAAACTTGCATCGATAGGAACTAATGTTCCTGCCAATCCTTGCCCGGTTTCAGTGTCAATGTAAATCGGGTCGGGATCGCGCACGAGGGAACCGTGTCCGGAAAAGTGCAGGACGGCAACATCGCCCGGTTTTGCTTGTTTGATGAGGTGTTCTTCTACTGCATCGAGAATATTTTGGCGGGTCGCATCCTGGTTAAGAACCATAACGATGTCGCTGGGATTAAAGCCAAAGCGATGGATGAGGAGTTGTCGCTGCAAAATGGCATCGTTGACGCATCCGTACAGGGGCGCGTCGATATAGTCGTTGATGCCGATAA
This sequence comes from Oscillatoria sp. FACHB-1406, assembly GCF_014698145.1. Lineage (NCBI taxonomy): Bacteria > Bacillati > Cyanobacteriota > Cyanophyceae > Oscillatoriales > Oscillatoriaceae > Oscillatoria > Oscillatoria sp. FACHB-1406. The sequence continues at coordinate 121,950 of NZ_JACJSM010000004.1, forward strand.
TTAGGGCGAGTTTGCGCGGTGTGGTTTGGGCGAGGACTTTTTGGTGGCGCAGGAGTTGGGTTTGATGGAGTCCTGCGGTGAGAAGGGTTGCGCCTGCGGCTTGGAGGAGATGACGGCGGGAAAGCTTTGGCATGAGTGGTTAGCTGGATCGCAATAGGCTAAGGATCCAGTTTATCCTGCCGCTGAAATTTTCCCGCGCGCCTAGTTAATACATAAGTATCAGTCGCCGTCCTGCCCTCCTCATCAACATTTCAGCCAATCTGAGACAATGATTAAGAAATGTTAAGCATTTTTTATTAAAAAATGTTGCGACTTTCTAGACGAAGTTGCTAGAGTCTGTATGTCGTAACTTTCGGCAAACCCTAGACTCTCTGAGGAGGCGTATCGCCCATGAATAGCATCAATCAACGCATCGATCGCGTCGGAAACTGAGTTCTAGTTTGACAACGACGGACTGTGTTGTAGTTTCAGTCCCCTGCAAGAGGTTATTAGATAGACAATTCAATCGAAGAAGGCGTGCAGTCCATCCGCATTCCTGCCTTAGTTGCACCTTCTTCAACGAGGCGATCGCTTCTAGAACCCTACAAGACGAAACCTTTCTAGAACGAGAGCGCCTCAACCGATGAAAAGACCGCGCAGTCATTGCGAGAAGCGCGCGGTCAACCATAGAACCTGGAGGTATTGTACCCATGAATATTCAAGGAAAGGTAGCCCTGGTAACAGGAGCTTCCCGAGGAATCGGGCGTGCGATCGCGCTTGAGTTAGCCCGAGGCGGAATCGAGCGCTTAATCCTAGTCGCTCGCGATCGCACCCGACTCGCGGAAATCGCGCAAGAAATCAAAGCATTAGGAGTCGAAGCGGTTCCCTTAGCCGTAGATCTCACCAAACCCAAAGAATTAGACATTGCTATTGCGGGCGCTTGGCGCAGCGCCGGTCCGATTCACCTCTTAGTCAACTGCGCCGGAGTCGCCCACCAAAGCAGCTTCCTCGATTCCAAATTCTTGCAAGTCCAAGAAGAACTCTCCCTTAACGTCTTGGGAACCTATGGTTTAACCCGCCTGGTGGCACGTCGCATGGCTGCCCGCCGGGAAGGTACGATTGTCAACGTCTCCAGCTTAATGGGGAAAGTCGCCGCGCCGACAATGGCCACCTATTCGGCGACTAAATTCGCGATCGTCGGCTTAACGCAAGCGCTGCGCCACGAACTCGCCCCCCACAACATCCACGTCACCGCCCTACTGCCCACCCTCACTGAAACCGATATGGTGCGGGACTTGCATCGCTTTCGCGGGATCGTCCCCACCAGCCCCGAGCGCGTCGCCCGCTCTCTGTTAGACGGACTCGCTAAAGACTCAGCCGAAATCCTTGTCGGCTGGCAGAGTCACCTTATCGTGTGGTGTCAGCGCCTCGCTCCGTGGCTGCTTGCAGGGATTTTCCGCTTGAGCGCCCCCAACTTAGAAGAGCGAAATTTCTTGAGCTGGAAACCTTTAAGGGACAGCGCTTAGCTTGCTCGATAGCTAGTCCACTCCTAGCTATCAATCGAGATATTTCTGAGTGAGAGTTACCGACTGTAGGGGCGAATGACCATTCGCCCCTGCATTATTCCCGAGGTCAAAGCGGTTCTCCGACTCAGCGTACATTGCAACATTTTGTGCGGAAACCTTACGCAAATATTCGTATTGCCAGATCGAAAAAGAGCTTGTTTAATTTGAGCAGTTAAAATTTCTACGGCATTCGGCGTTCGAGAAAACCCCATCGAACCGTAACGCACCTTATCATCACATCTGCTGCACTTTGGTCAGTTCTGACCTCCCTTCAAATTCTTTGAAGGTCTTTCCCGGAAGAAGAACTTAGTCTGGGTATAGATAACATTAAGTTGTGACAACAACCGTTTTAGATCGTCGGTTTCCAAAAATGCTCTCTCGCCGAAAGCGCGAAGTGGGTTGTATCGTTCGCGCTTTCGATCGCAGAAAACGGTATCCTGTTGTCGAACGCTTGACGATTTGGCAACTCCTATTTCTAGAAAGTCGATCGCGCCCCCGTTTATTCCTAAATTCCTTGAGGGAGTTGCACTCCGTCTAATCCTTTTCCCTCGTTGGATCGCAAATTTTATGTCTTTCGGTATCCTCGAACAAGCCTTACGCACTCTGAAGGCAGAGACGCACAATTTAAGCTTTGTGCAACAGCGCACTCCTAAAACAGTGAATCGTTGGTTTAAATGGTTAGCGCCGGGATTATTGGTCAAGCGCTGGATGTTAATGAGTCTCGGTGGCGTTCTTTTAACGGCTTTGGGGGTTGCAATTTGGGTAGGGCTAACCCCGATTTATCGGCTGATCGAACTCGCCTCCGATCTCCTCAGCGCCCTCGCTCGCGTCTTTCCCAATTCAATTTCCGGCCCTCTAGCCATTGCGGGCGGTCTTTTCTTACTCTTTTGGGGACAAACCCGCACGGTAGGCTCGATCGCGGAAGTTCTCAAACCCGAGCGCGATGAAGAACTGGTCGATCTCCTCATGGCGCACCGCCGCCTCAACCGAGGTCCGAGAATCGTCGTCGTTGGCGGCGGGACGGGCTTATCGACGTTACTGCGCGGGCTAAAAGTCTACAGCGCCAATATTACCGCCGTCGTTACCGTTGCCGACGATGGTGGTTCTTCCGGGCGCTTGCGGCGAGAGTTGGGAACGATCCCGCCCGGGGATATCCGCAATTGCGTTGCTGCCCTGGCTGATGAAGAAAAACTGCTGACCGAACTATTTCAATATCGCTTCCCCGCCGGAAGCGGACTATCGGGACACAGTTTTGGCAATCTTTTTCTCGCCGCGATGAGTGAGATTACTGGCGACTTCGAGCGCGCGATCGCAGCGAGTTCCAAAGTCCTTGCCGTGCGCGGGCGCGTCCTCCCCGCTACCCTCTCCGACGTGCGCCTCTGGGCGGAAATGGAAGACGGACGTTTTATTGAAGGCGAATCCAATATTCCCGAAGCGAAAGGGAAAATCGTCCGCGTCGGCTGCATCCCGGAAAATCCGCCCGCCCTTCCCGCTGCTCTCAAAGCGATCGAAGAAGCCGATTTTATCATCCTCGGTCCCGGCAGTCTTTATACTAGCGTTATTCCTAACCTTCTCGTTCCTGAAATTCGAGACGCGATTTCTCGCAGCCGCGCCCCCCGCATTTATGTCTGCAATATCATGACCCAACCGGGCGAAACCGAAGGCTACAGCGTCAGCGACCATATTCGCGCGATCGATCGCGTTTGGGATCGCGGTACAGAAACAGCCACATCACCCCCCAGACTGTTCGATGCGGTGGTCGTTCACGGGCGCGTCCCCTCCGCCCAAACCCTAATCCGTTACGCTCAAGAAAACTCTCACCCCGTTTTCCTCGATCGCGAAGCGGTGATTCGCTCCGGGCGGCGCGTTATCCTCGCTAATATCATGCACGAAGATCCGGGAACCGGCTACGTCCGTCACGACTCGCCCCGCCTCGCCCGCGTCCTCTTGCGGTGGTACGATAGCGCGCGCGGCAGTAAGAATTAAGGATGTCTCCTTTCCCGATACGATTGACCGATGGAAAATTCAGAAAAACGCAGAGTCGAGGTTTGTCAGAATCGATCTTGTCGAGAGCGAGGTTCTGGAACGGTGCTGGCTGCCTTTCAAGCAGCAGACCTGCCGGAAAACACCGAAGCGATCGCCTGCGATTGTTTGGGACAATGCAATATGGGACCGAGCGTACACGTCACTCCCGACGAAACTTGGTACTGTCTGGTTAAGCTTTCTGACGTTCCGGTTATTGTCGAACAGCACCTCAAGGGAGGGCAGCCCGTTGAAGCGAAGCTGCATCCCCGCTTGCACGCGCGTTACAGTTTTTAGGTTGAAGCAGGGTGCGGAGCGCGAAGCGCGAAGCGTAACGCACCATTCTCCTGGTAGACGTTAGTAATAAATAGACTTATAGCCATCGCCAAGGCAGTTAGGACAAATTTGGGTAGGGGCGAATGGCATTCGCCCGGTTTTCTACCGATCGGATTGTCCTCATCGATGTGTCTGTTGCTATACTATTGAGTTCACGCTCCTGGATAGTGTTTAATTAAGTCCCTTCTTGTTGCCACACTCCGTCCTAACAGTGCGGAGATTCTTTAAAAAAGCGCACTTACGCCCTCGCGTACTAGCCCAAAATTGATGGGAGTATGGTTTAGTGCAACGTCCAATGCAAATAGGTGTTGACAAAACTGCAAAAATATAATTTAGCGACGGAAAGCCGAAAATTGACCGCCCAATCCTTGAACAATCGTTTGCGTATTGGCTAAGAGCATTTTTTGATACGTCTCTCCCTCGCTTCCCGCTGCACCCAAACCGTCGGTAAAAAGAGGACGCTCGGAAATTTTCACCTTAGCTTCTTTTGCTACAGTTGCGATCGCGTTCGAGTTTGCCGTTGCCTCGGCAAAAATCGTGGGAACGCCCGAAGTTTTAATGGTTTCGACTAACGCTTTCAAGCGCGCAGCACTCGGTTTTTGCTCCGTACTCAGTCCTTGTAAAACGCCTTCGAGCGGAAGGTTGTAGGCATGGGAATAATAAGCGATCGCATCGTGAGTGGTAACGAGTTTGCGGGATTGAGGGGGAATCGTGGCAATTTGCGCCCGAATCCAGCCATCGATCGCGGTTAACTCGGTTTTCAGCGTCTCGGCATTCTTTTGATAGAATTGGGCGCGTTCTGGGGCAACTTTTGCCAGATTTTGTGCGATCGCATCCGCCATTTTTGCCCCATTTTTCGCATCGTGCCAAACGTGGGGATCCGGTTCCTTTTCTTCCCCTTGTTCGTGCTGTTCCTCCCCTTCCTCATGGTGATGTTCTTCTCCCATCAACGGTTGGGGAACGGCAACTTCGCCAATCGCAACCTTTGGTGCGGGATTGCTCGTCGATCGCAGAATCTTTTCGAGGGACGGCTCGAGGCTATAACCCGAATATAGCAGCAGTTGTGCGTCTTCAATTGCTCTGCGATCGTCCGGCGTGGGTTCGTAAACGTGGGGATCGGTTCCGCCTTTCACCAAGCACTTTAAAGCAATCGTTTCCTTCGCAATTTGTTCGGTTAAATCGCACAGAATCGAGTGAGTTGCGACGACTTTTACTTGCGTGCTAGAAGCAGAAGGTGTTGGCACAGAAGCTTTGCAACCTGCTAGCGCCGCTGCAATCCCCGCTATAACCATTGGCTGCCAAGCGCGATCGCGTCGTCTTAACTTCTTTTGTTCCATCGCTGCTCGTTTCGCCTACAATAGTGAATGATAATCGTTCTCATATTCGGTTTCTTATGCTAGAGGTTCAAAACCTAGCTGTCAACTATCGGGGTGTGCGAGGGTTAGACTCCGTAAGTTTTCGCATCGAACCCGGGCAATTCGTCGGGATTGTCGGGCCAAACGGCGCGGGAAAAAGTACCATGCTCAAAGCGATGCTGGGCTTAATCCCCGCAGCAAGTGGTGCGGTGAGTTATTGCACCTGTCCGCTGCACCGCCAGTTGCAAAAAGTCGCCTACGTGCCGCAGCGATCGCAAATAGACTGGGATTACCCCATCACCGCACGCAACGTCGTGATGATGGCGCGCACCCGTCAATTGGGATGGTTTCGCCGCCCCAACCGCGCCACAGAAGAAATCGTTACCGCCGCCCTCGATCGCGTGGAAATGCTCGATCTCCAGCACCGTCGCATCGGGGAACTCTCCGGCGGACAACAACAACGGATATTTTTAGCGCGCGCCTTAGCCCAACAAGCGGAAGTTTTTTTATTCGACGAACCATTTACCGGGGTTGACAAAAAAACCGAAGTGATATTGCTCCAAATTTTCAAAGAATTGCGATCGCGCGGTAAAATCCTTCTCGTTAGCAGTCACGACTGGGGACAAGGACTCATGGCTTTAGACCGATTGCTGCTGCTGAATCGCAACTTAATTGCCGACGGTTCACCCGAATTCGTCATGACACCAGAAAACCTGCACCGCGCCTACGGAACTAATTTGAATGTCGGGCTGAATTCAAACTTAGAAACCCTATTTTTCTGTTAGAAAAGAGTTGGAGTTTGTAATTCGTAATTCGTAATTCGTAATTCGTAATTCACCACTCATAATTCATAATTCATAACTCATAATTCATTATTCATTCCCAAGTCAAGGGATCGACATCAATCGTTAAACTTACCCCTTGCGGACACAACGCGCGCAACTCGCTTAAATCCGGCAACTCCTCGCTCGATTCGGGGGCAAATTTCAGGATAATTTGCCAGCGAAAGCGGTTGTTAACGCGCATGACGACAGCAGGTGCGGGGCCTAAAATTTCGCAGGGAAACGAGAGAAGATTGCGACAAGAATCTGCTACTAACTCCGCAGCGTCCTGCACGTTGCTCTCTTCCATGCCGCTGAAACGCAGTAAGATCGAGCGTCCGTAGGGAGGATAATTTTTCTGCTGTCGCTGCGGCAGCGTTTCGCGGGTGAAGGCGCGATAGTCGTGACGGCAAACCGCTTTGAGGGTAGGATGGTCGGGAGAGTAAGTTTGCAGGATAACTCGCCCCGGTTCTTCTCCACGTCCCGCTCGTCCTGCAACTTGGGTTAAAGTTTGAAACGCCCGCTCGCTCGCCCGATAGTCTGCCCGATTCAGCAATCCATCCGCTGCGACGATTCCGACTAGCGTGACCTGCGCCACATCTAATCCCTTCGTCAGCATTTGCGTCCCGACTAAAAGATCGGCTTCGCCCCGAGCGAATTGAGTGAGTAAGGTACGGTGGGCGTTTTTCGTGCGCGTGGTGTCGCTGTCGAAACGAATGACGCGCAATTCGGGAAAATCCCTAGCTAAGTCTTGGACGACGCGCTGAGTACCAGTCCCGAAGAATTTGAGGTAGGGCGAATCGCATTCGGGACATTGGGAGGGATGGCGCTTGCTGTGGTTGCAGTAGTGGCAGCGCAGCAGTTCGATCGCGCCTTCGTGGGTATGGTGATAGGACAGGGAGACATCGCAGTTCGGGCATTGGATAACGTAGCCGCAACTGCGACAGGAGACGAAGGTGCTGTGTCCGCGTCGGGGGATAAAGAGGATGCCTTGTTGTTGGCGCTGTTTCAAGTCGTGGAGGGCGCTTTGCAAGGATTGGCTAAAAATGGAGCGATTGCCGTTGTGGAGTTCTTGGCGCATATCGACGATTTCCACGGGCGGGAGGGGGCGGGCGTGGATGCGTTCGGGAAGGGAGAGGTAGAGGTTCTGCGTTTCGGGAATATCGTCCCTCTCACCAACTGCCACCCAAGTTTCTAAGGAAGGCGTTGCAGAGCCTAGAATGAGGGGGCAATCTTCGAGTTCGGCGCGCCACTGGGCGACGGTGCGAGCGTGGTAGGTGGGGGCGGGAGAGTCTTGTTTGAAACTGGAGTCGTGTTCTTCGTCGAGGACGATTAAACCGAGGTTGGCGAGGGGGACAAAAACGGCAGAGCGCGTCCCGACGATGACTTGCGCTTCTCCGAGTAGCATTTGCCGCCAGATATCGTAGCGTTCGCCGGGACTTAGGGCGCTATGGTAAATATAGACGCGATCGCCAAAACGGGAGCGAAAGCGATCGGTGAGTTGCGGGGTGAGTCCGATTTCGGGGACGAGAATGAGTGCTGATTTGCCTTCAGCGAGGAGAGTGGCGACGAGTTGCAGGTAGACTTCGGTTTTACCCGAACCGGTAACGCCGTGGAGGAGAATGCGGGCGTAGCGATTGAGGGGAGAGATCCGCGCGATCGCATCGGTTTGCGCGGGGGTTAACTGCGATGGCGCATCCTCGATCGCGACGGGAACTCTTGCAAGGCGCAAAATTTCTCGTTCTTCGATCGCGACACAACCCTGCTGTTCTAATTTTTCGACAACAGAGGAACTGGTTTTGCAAATTTGTAATAATTCCGTCAGCCAAAGTTCGCCGCCCCTGCGCCGCAGTACGTCGAAGACTTCGCGCTGGCGGGAGGTGAGATCGACGGGAACGCGATCGCCGATTAACGTTACCGCTTTTTGTAACTTCGGACTCGGCGGTTTCGGGTATTCTAAATAACTTTCTACCCAACCGCGCTTGAGGAGTTCGCGAATTCCCGCCCGCGCGCCTTGGACTTGGCGCTTGAGGTACTGGGCGCTATAATCGCCATCCTTTTGAGCTTGGAGCAACTCGAGCAGCGATCGCGCATTCGCCGAACAAAATTCCGCCGCCCCCGCCGGTAAAACCTCCGGCCGCAAGCGAATTCGTTGCTGAGAGCGTTGTAACAAACCGTTAGGGAGCGCCCCTCGCACCACGCTCATGAATGGAGTAAAATAATATTGGGAAACGCGCTCGATTAGCTGCCAATAAAAACTTGGGAAAAATCCGGCAGCTACAATATCTTCAACCGCCTTAATACGACTGGCATCTAAGCCAATAGGAGGCTCGTTCGCGATGCGAATGGCAATTGCGCCCATCATCTGCGCTCCGACGGGAACGCTGAGAATATCTCCAGGATGAATTTGCAGTTCTGAGGGAATGCGATACGTCAGCAAACGGTCTTCAAGATTGGGACAATCTACTATTACTTCTACCCAACCGCGATCGCGAACTTGCGTGCCGGTTTGGTAAGCGGTGACGGGTTCTGCCACCATTGTCCCCGAATTGCGATGAGACATAGGAGATTGGAGTGAAAGGATCTATCTCGATCTAGGGTAGCTGTCAACAGCAAACCGCGACGGAAGTGAAATTCTATTCTACCAGCCCTCAATTTCTACCTGACGAGAGATCGCGAACCCTTAAACGTATGAGAGGGTAGAAAGGATATCTATTGAGTTTAACCCTACGTTCGCTCCTTATAATCCAGGTATTGCTTGAGGTATGGGGTGTTCGTTCAAGATTTGATTTCTCGATCGCTCAATTTTCCTCTCTCTGTTTTCCGTTCTCCTTTCCCCTATTTTACTCAGGGATGAGGAATTCAAACCGATTCCGCCATTTTGTAATCCGGCAAACATCTCGAGAGAATAGTTCTGCTAGCCTGATAGAGATGCTTCGCTGCTTATCTACACAATCAAGCTGTCCCTGAATTTTCACAAAAACCATTGCTTTGCCTCTCTTCGCGAGTTTTTCTAGATACGCGACGATTGGGAAATTAGCCATTAGCTGAAACCTTCGCGAATTTTCCTTAATTAAATAAAAGCAGCCCTATGAAATCTAATTTGAATCTCAACTTGCTCGAGGATACTCACACCGAACCGCTAGAATTCGAGCAACCGTTAGTCGATATCGAATTTTCTAACGAAGTCGATGCCTCAGCCCGAAGTCTAGCTAAAAGTCCGAGTCGAGGACTCACAGACGATACTGTGGGAGCATTTTTTAAAGCAATGGCTCGCTACCCTCTCCTCGCACCCGATGAAGAAGTTGAGTTAGCTCAATGCGTGAAATCCATTGTGGCGGTTGAGGAGCAGCGCGAACAACTCAAGGAACAATTTAAGCGCAACCCGAGTAAAGTAGAATTGGCGCGATCGCTCGATTTAACCGAGCGCCAACTCGATAAACTCCTCTATCAAGGGCGCGTCGCTAAGCGCAAAATGATTCGCTCCAACCTGCGTTTAGTCGTGTCCATCGCCAAGCGCTACCTCAATCGCGGCGTACCTTTCCTAGATTTGATTCAAGAAGGCGCGATCGGTTTGAACCGCGCCGCCGAAAAGTTCGACCCCAACAAAGGCTACAAATTTTCTACCTACGCTTACTGGTGGATTCGGCAAGCCATTACCCGCACGATTGCCAACGATGCGCGCACCATTCGCTTGCCCATTCACATTGTCGAAAAACTTAATAAACTCAAAAAAGCGCAACGCAACCTCAAACAAGACTTGCACCGCAACCCCACAGAAGTCGAACTCGCGCAAGAATTGGAAGTGACTCCCGCGCAACTGCGCCAACTGTTCCAACTGCGGAGGCAATCGCTTTCTCTCAACCATCGCGTCGGTAAAGGCGAAGATACCGAACTCGTCGATTTGCTCGAAGATAGCGATTTGCAACTGCCCGAAGATAGAATGAGCGAAACGATGATGCGCCAAGAAATTTGGGAGGTCTTGGGTGATGTCTTGACAGAACGAGAGAAAGATGTTATATCCCTGCGTTACGGTCTTAACAGCAATCAACCCCATACCTTAGAGGAAGTGGGCGGAATGTTCAACCTCTCGCGCGAGCGCGTTCGTCAAATTCAAAGCAAAGCCATGCGAAAATTGCGTCGCCCGCAAGTTGCTCGCCGTTTGAAAGGGTGGTTGAATTAATGGACAATGGATAATGGACAATGGACAATTGAAAGCTTTGAGTAGCGCTCGTTTAGGGTGTAGTAGGGTGGGCAGCGCCCACCAGCCTTAAGTCAGTGCCATTCGACAATGGATAATGGACAATGGACAATTGAAAGCTTTGAGTAGCGCTCGTTTAGGGTGTAGCGGTGCTATGCCCTTACAATGTTAATGGATAATTGAAAACGGAATTGGTTGGGGAGATTTAGACAAAATCTCACCGATTTTGCAGCAATTCTCGCGCCGTTGTTCTCAAAAAAATGCCGTCTAAAGCAATTGTCACGCTAACTTTGGGCAAAGAATACGAGTCGATGTTTGCCAAATATTGTCAGCCTTTATGGTCGCAATATGCCCAAAAACATGGATTCGATTTAATCGTCTTTACCCAGCCCCTAGATATTTCCGACTGCGCCCAGTCCCGAAGTCCGGCATGGCAAAAGTGTTTAATTCTCTCAGAACCGAGGCTGCAACAATACGAGCGAGTCGTTTGGGTGGATGCCGATATTGCTATTAACCCCCAAAGTCCCGATATTACTGAAGGCGTTCCCCTCAATAAAATTGGAGCAGTTGATGAATTTTCCGCGCCGAATACAAAGGATTATCAACTTGGTTTAGAAAAGCTTTATCGCTTCTGGGCAGAACAGGGAATTAATTATATCGACAATAGTTCTCCCACCGTATTTCACAACAACTTTGGCTTAGAAGGAACGTTTCAATCTGTCGTTCAAACTGGCGTTCTTGTCCTTACTCCTAGCACTCATCGAGAACTCCTCGAATATGTTTATCAAACTTACGAGGACAAAGGTTCGTCTGAATGGAACTATGAAATGCGCCCTTTAAGCTACGAAATTTTAACGCACAATCTCGAGTATTGGCTTTCTCCCCAATTCAACATTCCCTGGCCCTTCCTAAAAACTTTTTACTACCCTTTTTTAAATCGTCCCTTAAATCGACTCGAACGGGGACTGCGAAAGTTCGGCTTCAAACCGAGAGAGACTTTATTTTCTCAATGCGTAACGACAGCTTTTTTAAATAATTACTTCCTTCATTTTGCCGGAAATACGACGAACGAGGTAAAATATATCGACTCCACTATTACTTCAATTTTTGAGATTTGAATTCCCCCTTAATCATCCGTCCGACAACGCCTCAAGATGTCTCTACCCTCTTTAAACTAATTCAAGCGCTGGCAGAATACGAAAAACTGTCCCACGCCGTTACCGGCAATGCGGCTGCTTTAGGCGAACATTTGTTCGGCGATCGCCCTTATGCTGAAGCCTTAATCGCGGAGTGGGAAGGGGAAGCAGCGGGATTTGCCCTGTTTTTCCAGAACTATTCCACCTTTTTAACCCAACCGGGGATTTACCTGGAAGACTTGTTCGTGCTGCCCCAATATCGCCGTCAGGGAATTGGCAAAGCATTACTCGCTGAAGTCGCGCGATTGGCGGTGGAACGTAAGGCAGGACGATTGGAGTGGAGCGTTTTGGATTGGAACGAACCCGCGATCGCATTCTACAAACAGATGGGCGCAAAGATTCTGCTTGAATGGCAGATTTGCCGCGTAACGGGGACTGCCCTACCCGAGTTGGCGCAGGCCGCGTTAAGCTGAAAAAAATTTATCCAGAATCCTTCCAAAATGAACACTACCGATTATCCGTTTGTTCGCGAGACAATTGCCGACGATCGCGGAAATGTCCGCCAAGTGATTCTCGATCTCAACGACTATCTGCATTTCTTAGAATACCTTGAAGATGAGGGATTATACCGAGCCATGCAGCAAGTCAAAGCAGAAAAGCCTTTAAGCCGAGATGCAGCCCTAGCAGAATTAGACAAAGATTAGGGCGGTGTTATGCAGGCTGAATATCTACCTAATTTCCCATAACATTAGCCACTAACGGCTACTTTTATACTAATTCTCAGAGTTCGGACAAGACATCTTGAGGCTAAAACCCTTAATATATCTAGGTTTCTTCATTTTTAATTTCTAATTTTTAATTGGTTATTACCTCGCACACGAGCAATTACTGCGCGCAAATATCCTGCTTGAATGGCAAATTTGCCGAGTGGCGGGGACTGCCCTACCCAAGTTAGCGCGGGCCGCGTTAAGCTGAAAAATAAGCTGAAACTTAAGCATTTAAGGACAAAATGGTCGCTACCGCAACGCCCGCCAATCCCCTCCTCCTCGGAAAAGGGTTGCCTCCCTTCGATGAAATCGCGCCGGAACATATCGTTCCCGGTATTACCCAACTCCTCAAAGAACTCGAAACCGAATTGGCTAACCTCGAAGCCAACGTAACTCCCACTTGGGAAGGCTTAGTCGAACCCCTGACGGAACTGTCCGAACGCCTGCGCTGGAGTTGGGGTATTATTAGTCACCTCATGGGCGTAAAAAATAGCCCCCAATTGCGGGATGCTTACGAACAAATCCAGCCCAACCTAATTCAATTTTCCAACCGCCTCAGCCAAAGTCAGCCACTCTATCGCGCCTTTAAATCTCTTCAAGCCAGCGAAACTTGGAACGGTTTGGAGTCCGCCCAAAAACGCATCATCGAAGCGGCAATTCGCGATGCCGAACTTTCGGGCGTGGGCTTGGAAGGCGAAAAACGGGAGAAATTCAATCAAAATCAATTAGAACTGGCTGAATTGGGAACTAAATTTTCTAATAACGTCCTCGATGCCACCAAAGCTTTTAAACTGAAGCTGACGGAACCGGAAGAAGTGGAGGGTTTGCCGGAGAGTTGGTTGGGTTTAGCTTCGCAAACGGCGCGGGCAGAAGGTGAAGAGGATGCTACGCCGGAAAATGGCCCTTGGGTTTTAACCCTCGATTTTCCTAGCTTTTACCCCTTCATGCAGCATGGCAAGCGCCGCGATTTACGAGAAAAGGTGTATAAGGCAAATATTAGCCGCGCTTCGACCGGAGAGTTCGATAATACGCCGCTTATTACCAGAATTTTAGAATTGCGCCGGGAACAGTCAGAATTGCTCGGATTTGGGAACTATGCCGAATTGAGTTTAGCGCGGAAAATGGCTCCGAGCGTGGCGGCGGTGGAAGATTTGTTAGGCGAGTTGCGCGATGTCAGCTACGATGCGGCGAAGCAGGATTACGAGAACTTGAAAAATTTTGCGGAAACGGACGATTTACAGCCGTGGGATGTGGCGTTTTGGGCAGAACGGCAGCGCGAAGCTAAGTTCGCGTTTAATGCTGAGGAGTTGCGCCCTTATTTCCCTTTACCGCGCGTGTTGGAGGGGTTATTTGGTTTGGCAGAACGCATCTTTGCGGTGGAGATATCACCGACTGATGGTACGGCTCCAGTATGGCAGAAAGACGTGCGCTATTTTGAGGTGGCGAAAGCGGGCGAACCCATCGCTTATTTTTACCTCGATGCTTACAGCCGTCCGGGAGAGAAGCGGGGCGGCGCTTGGATGGATGATTGCCTCGGGCGCGGTAAGGTAACGGTGGAGGGCAAAACTCAGGTGCGGTTGCCGGTGGCATATTTAGTGTGCAATCAAACGCCGCCCGTCGATGATAAGCCAAGTTTAATGACGTTTGAGGAAGTGACGACGCTCTTTCACGAATTCGGCCACGGATTGCAGCATATGCTGACGACGGTGGATTATCCCGGCGCGGCGGGGATTAATAATGTGGAGTGGGATGCGGTGGAGTTGGCGAGCCAGTTTATGGAGAATTGGTGCTACGATCGCGCTACCCTTTTCGGCATGGCGAAACACTACGAAACCGGCGAACCCCTACCGGAGGAGTATTACCAAAAATTGCTCGCCGCGCGCAACTATATGAGCGGTTCGGGGATGTTACGCCAGATTCATTTTAGCTTGGTCGATCTCGAACTGCATCACCGCTATCAACCCGGAGGTGCAGAAACGCCAAAGGATGTGCGCGATCGCCTTGCTAAAACGACAACCATTTTGCCCCCCCTTCCTGAAGATGCCTTTTTGTGTTCTTTCGGACATATCTTTGCAGGCGGTTACGCGGCAGGTTACTACAGTTATAAGTGGGCGGAAGTCCTCAGCGCCGATGCGTTTGCTGCGTTTGAGGAAGTAGGATTGGAAAATGAAAAAGCTGTCGTCGAGACGGGAAACCGCTTCCGCGATACCGTGCTAGCATTAGGCGGTTCTCAGCCGCCGATGGCTGTTTTTAAAGCTTTTCGAGGGCGGGAACCGAAAACCGAAGCCCTGTTGCGCCATAGCGGTTTACTGGCGAGTTAAGCGATTTGGCTTTAAACTCAAGAGTGACGATCGCGATTTTGACGGAATCGGGCGAAATTTGAAAATACTTCAGGAGAAAGCATTAAATGGATATCAAACTGGTACTTGCAGTTTTAACGGGTGTCTTTATTGTGGCGACTCTGTTTTTTGGAACTAAAAACGGATTCTACGACTCGGATAATTATCATGGTAACGGTTCGGCTCACTAGCGAATAATGCGAGGCGCATGAGTCCAGCGCGTTCTGAATCGGTTAGCGATCGCGATCGACTTTCCTGTTTCCCTTATGGCGTGGGACACAGTACGGAAGGCGTTTGTTTGTCAATTCGCCTGGGGCCGCATCGCATTTTACTCGATTGCGGTCTTCAGGATCTTTCTTCTTTAACGCGCGATCGCCAGCCGCCCGCCGATTGGGTATTTTGTACGAATGCCCGCCGCGATCGCGCCCGAGGCTTGCTGGAACTCCACGAAACCTATCCCCAACTTCCCATTTACGGCAGCGAAGTGACAGCAAAGCTGTTGCCCCTCAATTGGCTCGAACGCCCGTTGGATGAAATTCCTAGGTTTTGTCAAGGGATACCTTGGCGATCGTTACAAGAATTATCAAAGGGTCTGACAATCGAGCTATTTCCCGCCGGAAACCTACCGGGATCGGCAGCAATTCTCCTGAGTTACGCCGCACCGGAACGGACGTATAAAGTGCTGTATACCGGCGATTTTTTCCTGTCGAATTCGCGTTTAGTGGAGGGATTATCGGTTGAAAGTTTGCGCGGTTCGAGTCCCGATATTTTGATAATTGAAGGGACTTACGGGACAGCGAGACATCCGCGCCGCCGTCAGCAGGAAAAGCAATTAATCGAAAAAATCGATCGCGCTTTAGCAGAAAACCGTTCCGTTTTGCTTCCTGTTCCCCCTTTAGGATTGGGGCAAGAAATTTTGATGTTACTGCGATCGCACCATCAGTTTACCGGCCGCGATGTCGATATTTGGGTCGATGGCGAAGTAGCGATTGCTTGCGATTTTTACCTCGAACTACTACCGCAACTCCCCACCTCCGTCCAGAACTTTGCCAAACATCAAGCCCTCTTTTGGGACGAACAAATTCTGCCACATCTGCGCCGCTTATCGGGAAACTTCGAGAAAATTCCTCGCTATCCCTGTATTGCGATCGTCGATGATACCCTAGACTTTAGAACCGAGCGCTTACCCGATAGCGAACTCTGGACAATTTTATGGCCGGAACCCCTCAGTTCGGAACGCCGCGACGAACTCGAACAGCAACTTTTAGAATGGCCTAATTATCAGCTAGATAGCTACTTACTCTCCGAACACAGCGATGGGCGCAACACCACGCAATTAATTCATAATATTCGTCCCCAGCACGTCATTTTTGTTCGCGGTTCCGCCCTCAATCTCGCCGACTTAACCAGTCTCGAAGAACTACAAAATCGCTACCAACTGCACTCCCCCCCCGCCGGAACCCTCGTCGAACTGCCCGTCGGCGATACTTTTATTCAGCCCGCCCCCCCGACTGAAACCAACTATGAAGGGGAATTGAACGAACTCGAGACCAGCGTTAATATTATCCTGCCCAACGCGATCGCGATCGATCCCCACTGGAAAAACTTTGCTGAAACCGGAATTGTTGAAGCCCGCTGGCAAGGCGAAGAATTAGTTTTGCGCGGACTTTCGCAACGAGAATTGCTCGGAAACAGCCAACAAACGCGGCCGCAAATCGACCTCGACTGTTGCGGAACTTGCCTCCACCAACGCAGTCAGCGCTGTTACAATCCTGCCTCGCCCCTCTATAGTTTTAAAGTCACGCCCGATGGTTATTGCCCCGCGTTTGAAATGAATAATGAATGATAAGTTATGAATTACGAATTACGAATTACGAATTACGAATTACGAATTATCTAAGTTATGAATCATTTTTTTAAATTTGAAACCGACTTTGTAGAATCTTTGCGCTGCATTCCCATGCAAGTTCGACTCAAACTCGATACCTGCGGCGTTAAGCTCAAACTCGCCCATTGGAATCAACTCAGCACCGAAGAACGACAAAGCTTAGTTGAAAAACCATGCACGACTGAAGCTGAAAGTAAAGCCTATCGAGAGGACTTGCAACAATTAGTTATCGAGCATACCGGACAACCTGCCGGAGAACTCGCGATCGATCCCCATCCGCCTTGGTTAGATACTGCAACAATTCCCGAAGAAGTGCAACTGAAAGCCGCAGAATTTGGCAAACAATTAACCCTTCAAGACTGGAATAATTTAACGCCAGAGCAACGATTTGCACTAATTAAACTCAGTCGCCCCAGTCATGAAAATAAAAACTTTTTACCCGCGCTGCAAGAGTTTAAATTGTTATAGATTGGAAAGATAATTAGTAGGGTGGGCATTGCCCACCAGATAATTAGTAGTGTAAGCATTGCCGCTTCTGGCTTAACATATAAAAAAATATTTTATACCAGATTAATGTGAAGCTGTATAGAATGAAATGTAGGGTGTGTTAGCGAAGCGTAACCCACCGTTATCCTGAGAATTTAGGAAAGTTGATTTTAGGCAACGCAATCTTAAATTGGTATTATCCATTGACCATTGGTGTCAACTTAAGCTTAGCCCCTCGCTCACTTAGCCCGCCTTGGGTTCAAACCCAAGGCTAATAGCTCAAGTCCTCATTTATAGGACTGGGAAATTCAGATGTATCCAACCCGTTTCAACGGGTTTCAGCTATTAGCCAAGAACTTAAGTTCTTGGCGGGCTAAGTGTTTCACCTTAAGTTGATGCTAATGTCCATTGACAATGCCCACCACAACCAATTTCAACAGTAGGGACGTTAAATTTAACGTCCCTACCGATTGACAAGCAACGTCCACCCTACGCCTCAAATCTTTCCGACAAACATCCTACAAACAAGCCTCAATCGCTTTACGGTAATCGCTCTTTTGCTTCACGCCCTTAAACTCGTTTAATAACTCCTGTTCCTTAAACAACTGTACCGTCGGCGTACCCATGACTTGTGCGTTTTGAGCGATCTCCGGTTCCGCATCGATATCGATTTCAACGAAGTGAATTTTACCGTCGAATTCCTCAACAACTTTACTCAAAATTGGCTTCAAAGTGTGGCAGGGGCCGCAATTAGGAGAGACGTATTTAACTAGGATGGCGCGATCGCTTTCATGGAATAATTTACGCAGCGCATACCCCCCGATATGGCGCGTCTCGGCAATATCAAAAGTCGCCTCCGTATCCGCAACTGCCTTCTCCTCCTCCACGGGTTTCGCAACTTCCGACTCCGGACTTTGGTGAAACTCTTGAATTAACCCCTTTTCCGCCAGCCAACGTTCTGCCAATAGCGCCGCCATACAGCCCGTTCCCGCCGCCGTAATCGCTTGGCGGTACTCACGATCCTGGACATCGCCCGCCGCAAATACGCCCTCTACGTTCGTCGCTACCGAGTCCGATTCGGTTACGATGTACCCTACCTCATCCAGTTCCAACTGCCCCTTAAATAAGCCCGTATTTGGCGTATGGCCGATCGCGTAAAATAACCCTCGTACCGCTAAATCGCTTTCCTCGCCCGTTTGGGTATCCTTCAACCTCACCCCCGTCATCCTGCCATTTTCGCCAAAAACATCCACCGGCTGAGCATTCCAATGCACCGTAATCTTAGGATTATTCAGCACGCGATCTTGCATCGTTTTACTCGCCCGCATTTTCTCGCCGCGAACCAACAGATGGACGCGCGAACCGTACTTCGTTAAATATGCCGCCTCCTCCGCCGCCGAATCGCCGCCGCCGACAACCGCCAGTTCCTCACCCTTAAAAATCGGCGTTGCGCCGTCGCAAATTGCACAAGCCGAAATCCCGTTACTCCAATATTTGGCTTCCGAGGGGAGGTTTAACCGCTTGGCAGTTGCGCCGGTTGCGATGATAATACTATTGGCACGAATTTCGCGATCGCGCGACTTTACCACGAAAGGACGCTGACCGATATCCACCTCCGTCACATCCTCCGTATAACACTCCGTCCCCCACCGTACCGCCTGTGCTTTCATCCTATCCATCAACTGCGGCCCGGTAATCCCTTCCGGAAACCCCGGAAAATTCTCCACCTCCGTCGTCGTCATCAACTGCCCGCCCGGAAGCCCCCCCGCCTGAAACCCTTCAAACATAACGGGTTTGAGGTTCGCCCTCGCCGCGTAAATCGCCGCCGTGTAGCCTGCGGGGCCGGAACCAATAATGACCAAGTTTTCGATGGTAGGAGAGTTCATGTTATCCAAACTCATAACGACTATGATTTAATGATTGTAGCGTACTGGGGGTGGGGAGAGGAGGGGACGCGCGATCGTAGCATCCCTTAAAAAGCACTTCTCGTCTGCCTTCCTGACAAGCTTGAAAAAAAATTTTTCAACCCGTGATATGAAACAGTAGAAGTCTGGGTAAGTTACGCTCACAAGTAAAAACGCCCCGTACTTTATTCATCGAAACTAAGGAAAAAACAGATGAAACGCGATTTTCAAGCTAAATTCCTCCGTCATCTCAGCGATAAGAAAAAAGCTGAGGAAGGCTTTACCCTAATTGAACTTTTAGTTGTTATTATCATTATTGGTATTCTCGCTGCTATTGCCCTGCCCTCACTCCTCGGTCAAGTTAATAAAGGTCGGCAAGCAGAAGCCAGAAATAACACAGGTTCTGGTAATCGCGCCCAGCAAGCTTTCTTCCTAGAAAACCAAAAATTTGCTACAAACATGGAGGAACTTGGAGCCGGTCTCAGAACCCAGACCAAAAACTACCGGTACAGCATTAATACCACACAAGCTAATGGACTAGGGTCAGCTAACTTTGTAGCTAGACCAATTAAACCAGATAACGCACCAAACAATACTTTGAAAGCTTACGTTGGAATAGTAGGAACTATCGTAGGAGATGCGCAAATTGCTGAAAATTTAACCGTCGGTCTCGTGTGCGAAGCTAAAAAACCATTTAGCGTTGTCACTATTGATGAAAATTTCAAGAAGGATCTGCAAGCGGCAACGGGTACTGAAGATGCTTGTGTTAAATCTATTGACGATAAGTGGAAAGATTTAAGTTAAGTCTTTTCTATATAAATAGAACTCAGATATATTCAACGGGTAACGATTAATGTTACTCGTTGATTTTTTTAATGTTTTACATTCAAGTTAGGAGTAAGTTAGACTAAAAATCCATCCAGTTGGAACGGCTATTACACATCTGTTATATTTTTTCCATGAGGACTTTACAGCAACAAGCAGTGCTTTCATTTGAGCGCAATGACTATAAGACAGCTACCCAGTTATATGAACAACTAATAGAAGTTGAACCAGAAGTAAAATCTCACTATTGGTATCTTGGAGTCCTGAAATTATTGCAGGGTGATCCGGCAGAAGCACAAGCAGCGTGGCTGACAGCAATGCTGGATGGGGATATTGAAGAGCTAGAGCGCTGGAATCTCGAACTGAGTGAAATACTGGAGTGGGAAGCTCAACGCCAAGAAACAAGAGAAGAACTTTCTCTTGCGTCAATTCTTCGCCAACAAATTTTAGAAATTAATCCTAATAATATCAATAATGCTATCTCTTTACTCCACTTAATCCTGCAATTAGGCACGTATAGAGAAGAAGAACTAATAGATGTCGGTATTGTAGAACTACTTACATCAGAATCCAGTATCGCTGTTAATTTCGAGCAACTTCTTTCTGTCATTCAGGAGGTTTTTAAGATTGCTCCTTTCGACTCTTCTTCACTTGATTTAGTTGCCGCAAGTCTGCATCTCGCAAATAGCGAATCACAAATGGTGAAAATGCTCACTCTTTTACTAGGTATTGCTGTTGATATTGGAGGTCATAAAAGACAACCCAGAATTGCTGCCCAACTTTGTGAAATCGTTTTGGATCGATTTACTCAGCAACCCGATTTTATTTACCATCTTGCTTCTTTCTACCAAGATTCAGAGCAGTATGAAAAAGGAATTGAAACTGCCAAACTTTACTTGTCATTAGTTGAAGACAATCTCATCGAACGCATCATTGCTAATAAAGCCATTCTGAGAAGCTTGATGGTGACAGGTGGGCATTGGCAAGAAGCGCGACAAACCTTTGAGAAGCATCGATCTATGCTACAAACTCTTGTTGAATGCCCAGAGGTAATCTTAGATTCAATTCAAATTTCGCGTTTGTTCAATTCTCTTTTTTTCGCACCATATATTGACGACTTACCTAAAGAAAATAGAACTCTGCAAAACCAGGTTGCTATTATTTGTCAACAAAATAGACAATCTATTTCTTTAGATGCAGCAAAAAAGTATTCTGTAAAATTTAGAGAAAAACGACTTGAAAAGATACAAAATCGAGTGTTAAAAATCGGTTATTTGTCAAGCTGCTTAAAATCCCATTCTGTTGGCTGGCTAGCACGTTGGCTTTTCAAATATGCTAATCGCAAGCAATTTGAGCTTTATGCTTATATGATTACTAGCCAAAATTCACACAATTTTCTACAAGATTGGTATATCGAGCAAGTTAACCAGGCTTATTTATCAAGCAATGATGAAGAATTAGCCGAACAAATATATCGAGATGAGATCGATATTCTCATCGATCTCGACAGCATTACTTCTGATATAGCTTGCGATGTTGTGAGTTTGAAGCCCGCCCCCATTCAAGTCACCTGGCTAGGATTAGATGCCTCCGGGATTCCCGCAATTGATTATTTTATTGCCGATCCTTACGTTTTACCAGAGTCGGCTCAGGACTATTACAGCGAAAAAATTTGGCGCTTGCCCCAGACTTATATTGCTGTAGATGGATTTGAGATAGAAGTCCCGACGTTGCGACGCAAAGATTTAGAAATTGAGGGAGATGCAATTGTTTATTTAAGCGCGCAAAGCGGCTACAAAAGACATCCGGACACAGTACGGCTACAACTACAAATTGTTAAAGCTGTTCCCAATAGTTACTTGGCAATTAAAGGTTCTGCTAATTTAGATGCGGTACAGCGCTCTTTTTATCAAATTGCTGATGAAGAAGGAGTAGAAAGAGAACGTTTGCGTTTTCTCCAACCCGATCCTTCAGAACCTGTTCACCGTGCTAACTTAACCATTGCCGATGTAGTCCTCGACACTTACCCCTATAATGGTGCAACCACGACTTTAGAAACTTTATGGATGGGTATTCCTTTAGTAACGCGAGTGGGAGAGCAATTCGCCGCACGTAACAGCTACACAATGATGATGAATGCTGGAATTACTGAAGGAATCGCTTGGACGGATGAGGAGTATGTAGAGTGGGGTATTCGCTTGGGGAAAGATGAAATATTAAGAAAGGAGATTTCTTGGAAATTGAAGAAATCTCGGCAAACTGCTCCGCTGTGGAATGGAAAGCAATTCACAAGGGAGATGGAGAAGGCGTATCGGGCAATGTGGACAAGATATATCGAGTCATAAATAATCATTACGATCGAGCTTTAACGTAAACCCGTAAAGGTTTTGAGAGAGAGCTTCTCGTCGATGAAGCTACCCAGGCTTGTTGATAAAGACCAAATTCTGTCATTATTGCCTTATTAGAAGTTGTGCCTAGATCGACAACAACACAAGGATTGAACTGGTTGTAGAAAAATTCATGTTCCTTAACTCTTGAAAGGTTTTCAATACGGACTTGCTGAAGTTGCATAGCACTATTAGAGTTTTCTTTCAATAATACCCATAAAGGATATTCCCAATCATCGGCTTTTAAAGAAATACCTACACGATTGCATTTCTGATTTTTGACAAACTGAGATGCTCCAATAAATTCATCTCTAAGATCGGGTCTATCCATAAAATACTGATCTGTTCGTTCTGTATTAAATATATTCGTCTGATTCAATATAGGTCGGGTTTCATTAAAAAACAAACAAATACTTGAAAAAATAATTAAAAACATAGCTACATAAAATAAAAATCTTTGTTTTAATATGTCTTCAAAAAATTTTCCCACAAAAGGAGCATATAATATAAAAATGGCTAGATGAAGCCGACTTTGATAGGGCTGCCATTTGACAAGTAAGCAGAATAACAGAAACGCGAAAGTAGTAATGCAAAAATATTCAGTTAGTGTTTTCTGTTGTATTATTTTTTTTATGGATACAATACTTAAGACTAATCCTAATAGAATTAGATAACAGTGAAAGGGATTAGCTGCGGTTGCTTCAAAATTGGGGAGCAAGTTAATCCCAAAATAAACTCCAGGCGATGTTATTCTAGAATCGTTAACATCAATATTTAATATTGTTGAATGGAACTTTACTATTGCGGTTTCAATAAAAGTATTATCAATACTATCAAAAGGAATAGGTAAATGTATAGCAATATTTCTAACTACATTAGAAATAAAGAGAGGTAAAGCAATTGTATCTATCTTATATTCAGGTGGAGAATATAGGGGAGTTTTAAATAAATTGATATTTCTATAATAAAAACCAATATTAATTAATATAGCAATCGAAGTAGTAAAGATTGAAGCAATTGAAGAATAAAAATAATTTCTATTTCTCTGATGGAATATTTTAAAGATAAACCAACTATAGAAAGGTATAGCGTATAAATACGCAGTTCCTTTTGTGAGAAGTGCTAATCCCAAACTACTTCCTACAGCCCAATAATTTACAAAACTTATCTTCGATTTAGTTCCGACCAAGATGAAATAAGCTAAGCAAATTAACCAAAAACTAACAGCATAATCATTTTTGGAACTTGAGGCTTGTAGAATCCCCATTGGTAAAGTTACTACAAATACAGCGGCAAATATCTGACCGCTCGGGCTAGCTTTTAACTCCAATGCGATGAGAGAAACACCAACTATGCTAGCTATCATGCTAAACCATTGAACTAAATTGGCAAAGCGATCGCTTGCACTCAATATTTGTAAATTTAAAATTGCAAACTCAGTCCAAGGACTTTGATAAAGTTGGGGCAAATAGTTAGTTGGGTAATGAGCAACAGTTTTGTTTTGTATCCAATGGACTACACGGGGCATATGATAGGTCATTGCATCCCAAGTATTAGGGGGGGAAACTATAGCAATCGTGCCTATAATAAGTGAGATTGAAACAATGCTTATTAACAATATTAACGAATAAGTTGGTAGTTTAAGAGAAAATTGAATTTTATGCACTCGCCTTCTAGATGAAACTCCAAAAAACAAGATTAATAAAAGATTAAAATTTACAACTATCCAAAACCCAGAAATCCAAAAAAAGCTAATAGCAGAAAATATGTTTAGAATTTCAACTATTGCTACGATTATAAGTCCCCATGTAATAGCTGCTAATAAAACTGAGCTTCGCCAACAACAAGAGTGCGAAAACAAAACAAACAGTAAAAAAAAAGAGAATAATGGTAAAAAAACTAACATTTTCTAGTGTTTTTAGCAGGAACTTCTAGATGAAATGAATTTAGATAGTCAACACACCCACAATTGTTATAGAGTCTATCACTCTTTTCCATCATCGCTAATAAGCTGTACTTGCAAATCTTCTAAACCTGCTGCCACTATCGCTAATTTATTCTCATACTTCAGTGAAATTCTACCCTGAAGACGCGATCGCAACTTTTCCCATTGCAGTGGCGCAAGCTGCCCTACTAACGATAACTCTGCACTTTCACTGACATCAATTTCCTCTTCCATCAATAAATTCATTGCCACAGCAGATAGAAATAAATTTGCATCTTCTTCAGCAATTCCAGTTGTGTCAATTAACAACGTAATACGATCGCGCTCTGGATGGATTGCAATTCCCTTAAGAACTCGCTGAAACTCTCCTATCAACTCTTCTTCCGCCGCCGTCCAATCGGGAAAAATAATAAAATTAGCTTCTCTTAGCTTTAAAGGTAAAAGCGTTGCTTCAATCAAAGCAGCACTGACCGTTTCCGACATTTTTTTCCACGAAAACTGCTTTGCCCGATCCAGTCCTTTCGCAATTAACGATTGACGAACAGAAGGTTTTTGCACTTCACAAAGCGCGTTTGCCATTCCTTCAATGTTATCCTCTTTAACATAGATTGCTGCCTCTCCTGCAACTTCTGGGATAGACGCATTAGGCGTTGTAATAACGGGGCAACCGCACGCCAAAGCTTCTAGAACCGGCAACCCAAATCCTTCGTACAGAGAAGGGTAAACTAAAGCAACTGCACCAGCATAGGCTAAACGTAGTTCTTCATCATTGAGTTGAAGAGTAAAGATTGTATTTCCAGGCGTATACTGTCGCCAAGCTTCATCGTACCAACCACGATTTCCGGTACTCACTAGCTCAAAACCGATGCGTGTTGGAAGCTGCGAAAATGCCTCAAAAAATAGTTGTGCATTTTTGTAGCCTGATGAAATACCAACTAAAATAAAATAGGGCTTAGTAATTCCATACTTAAGCTTAAATTGTGCGATTTCTTCCGGACTTGCGGGAGTGAAAATTGCTTTAATACCGCAATGAGCAACAGTAACCAGTTCTAAGTTAATATCCGGAAAACACTGAAGTAAGTCGCGTGCTGTGTTCTGCGAAATTGAGATGTAAGCAGATGCGTGCTGAATTCCATAATGCTTTTCTCGCCACATTAAGTTATTCTCTACATCTGCCCCTAACACTTCAGGAATCATGTCATACGCCATGAAAACTGAGGGCGTACTAATCGGAGTAGTATAGTAAGTTGAAACGAATAAAGTTGCCCCTTTTTCGTCGCAAATTTGTTGGAGTAAAGCGCGCTCTGCATCAGTATCTCCATAATTATGTTGAGGAATTGTCAAATATTCAATTCCAGCGACTTTGGGCGCACTATTCTCTCTATCTAAGACAAGAATGTGCTTAGAAAATTCACTTCCAGACCATTCCTCTAACAAGCTTTGCCAAACGCGAGCAATTCCAGTGTTGTAGTATTGAAAAAAGATACCATCAATCAAGATTTTAGGACTTTTTGAGTTCGCTTCTAAGGTTTTATCTAAGGTGCGATCGCCGAATACATTAAATTGAATATCACTCCACAGAGTACTCCGAGTTTCTTGGAAAACACTGCAATAACGAGAGAAATCTAATATTTTATGTAAATCTTGAGGAAGGTCTCGTTCGCTCAATAAATGAATAAATGTTTGATTCGTATATAAATGTAAGTTAAATTTTTGCGCGATTTCTGTCAAAGCATCTACCGTGTAGATGGCAATATGCTGACCTTCATGCGGCACATAGTAGCCCCACTCATCGGGTTTAGGATTGCTCGGCGGTAAAAGTTCTGTACTGAAGAGAATATTTTTTGAAAATTGTAAAATTTTTTCAATATCTTGGAGGGGATTGACAAAGTGTTCAAAAACTTCAAAAGCTGTCACCAGTTCAAAGCTATCTATTTCTGGCTCGTCTAGCATCTCGGTTGCAAAAAGACTTTCGCAATAGCGATCGTATCCCCAAAAATCGATCCCCATATCGCGCATCAATCTAACCAATAAACCATAGCCAGAGCCGTAATCTAAAAATTTGGCACGAATATTGAATAGATTGGCAAGAACACTGGCTGTTAGCCGAGCAAAAGATATATTCCTCGAAACTAATCCATAATCACTTTTAGCGATTGGGCGTTTGTAAGCTTCTTCTAACCAATAAGGTTCTTCTGTTTGTACGAAGCCGCAGTTCTTGCATTGAAAATAATCAACTTCATACTTCTCTAGGACTAGAGTACGAGAAAAATGTTGAACTGGGCTATCGCAGATTTTACATTTCATGACCCTAGCTATTGATTATAAATCTTGCCAATCGCGATCGCGTTAAACAGATGGATTAAATCAACTCAATGAAAGTTGACTTCCCTTAAACCATTTAACTTACTTTTTCGGTTCCGTCGTCTCGCTCGGCTTTTTACCGCTCTTCAAGTCCGCAACTTGCTGCTTCAACTTACCGAGTTGATCTTTTAACTCCGGTTTATCTGGGTTAAGAGCAACGAGTTTTTCTAAGTGTACGATCGCGCCGTCAAAATCTCCCGTCCGAATTCCCACCGCCGCCAGCGCTTGCAGCACTTGTTGGTTGTTGGGATCCTTTGCTAGCAGCTTTTCTAGCGGTTCTTTGGCTTCTTGCAGCTTACCCAGTCTTAAGCGCGTTTCCACCAGTTGTCCGAGGGCAAATTGGTTGTCGGGTTCGCGGGCTAAAACGTCCTGGTAGCCTTTTTCAGCCGTTAAAAGCTGTTGTTTTTCTGCGTCGGCGGGGTTTTGCGGTGCTTGTTGGGCAGTTTGGGGCGTAGTGAAGAAGCTCCCTGCCATTAAAGCGGTGGAGCCGACGAAGGCTAAGATAGAGGCGATAATAATAATTTGTTGAACAATATTTTTCTTAGTTTTCTCAGCCATAAACTCGATCCAGTCTGGGATGTGCGTTTCGCGTCAGAAGCGCTATCGTTAAACTTACCCGCTTTGGCTCGATAAGCGATCGCGTCTCTTTCAACTTTAGCAGATTGTTCCGATGTCGTTCTCTTCCCCCGCACCGCCCAACCGCCGTCAATCGCTAGCCGAACTCTGGGTTTATCCCCTCATCCTACTCGGAATATTAGTCATTGCTCGCCTGCAAATTCCCGAACTCAAACGCCTCACCGCTGAAGGACAGCAGGTTTCGCCAGAACGCTACCAGCGGGAGGTACAACTCGAACAGTTGCGATTGAAAGCATTCCAAAACCTTCCCGCTTTTGGCTTCGATAACCTACTCGCAGACTGGGTTTTCCTTCAATTCGTCCAATATTTTGGCGATGACGATGCGCGCGCCGTCACGGGTTACAGTATGGTTCCGGATTATTTTAAGATCGTTTTAAAACGCGATCCCCGCTTCCGAGATGCCTATTATTTCTTGGCAACAGGCGGAACACTTTATGCAGGCAGAGCGGAAGAAACAAATGCGTTAATGGAAGAGGGGCTAAAGTCGGTTACTCCGCAAGTTCCGTTCCATTCTTACTACATTTTGCGGCATAAAGGAATTAACGAGTTGTTGTTCCTCCCCAACTCGCAACAGAAAGCGCAAAAAACGTTCGAGCAGGCGGCAGAATGGGCAGAAATTTATAACGATGAAGAGAGTCAAAGGGCAGCCCGCGCTTCTCGCAGTATGGCTCAGTATTTGGAAAATAATCCGGAGAGTAAGGTTGCAAAAGTAGCAGCTTGGGGATCCGTTTTACAATCAGTTCCCGATGAAATGACGCAGAAGAGAGTGATTCAAAAAATACGCGAGTTGGGGGGTGAAGTTTCGCGCACGCCAGAGGGACAGTTTCAAGTTAAGCTTCCGGCAAAAGATTAATTCATTTATTGATATTTAAAAACGACTACCGGGCGAATGCCATTCGTCACTATCTGTTCTTTCTAGCCTTCCGTAGAGACGTTGTATACAACGTCTCTACTCCTCTCATCGCCGTTGCGCTCCGAGGGAAGAAACAACCAAAACTAAGGAAGCGAGTAACATTAACGTTGAGATGGCATTAATAGCAGGAGTAATGGAGAACTTAATCATCCCGTAGACGAAGATTGGTAAAGTTGTCGTTCCAACTCCAGCGGTAAAAAAGGTAATTACAAAGTCATCAAGGGATAGGGTGAAGGCGAGTAAAGCAGCGCTTAAAATCGCGGGAGAAATAAGGGGAAGGGTAACGCGCCAAAGAGATTTCCATTCATTTGCACCTAAGTCTAAGGCAGCTTCTTCGAGGGCGGGATCGAGTTCGGCAATTCTCGCCCTTACAGTGACAGCAACGAAGGATATATTGAAGGCAATGTGACCGATAATCACGGTAGGCAATCCTAAAACAATCCGAATTCCGAGCAGGTTTTCAATGAGTTTGAAAATGAGGCTGAAGAAGACGAGTAAGGATACGCCCATCGTAATATCGGGGATGACGATGGGTAAGAATAAGAGTGCATCGATTAAGGTACGTCCGCGAAAGCGAAAGCGCTCCATTGCAATGGCAATTGCAGTACCAAAGATTGTGGCAAAAATTGTAGAAATTACCCCAACTATAATGCTGGTTTTGAGAGACTCCCAAATTAGAACATCGGTTGTTCCAATTTCGCCCCCTCCAACCCCTAAAAGATTGCGATACCAATCCAGGGTAAAGCCACGCCAAACGGCGTTAAAGCGGGATTTATTAAAGGAATAAATGATGAGAATGGCGATGGGAACGTACAGGAAAGCAAGTCCGAAGATGGAGACCAGCCAAAGCGAGCTTCTGGTGAAGAAGCGAATGCCTAAATCAATTCCTTGACTAAGTTTAGATTCGGGTTTGGAGGGCGCAAGTTGAGTCATTTTAGTGAATAGTTAATAGGAGAGAGTATTAACGCAGCCAACAAATGAAATAAAGGGAATATGTTGTATAGAGTTTAATTAAATATTTACCCTTGTTTTCACTATTTTTTACTTGCTTATCGATCGAAAGAAATGGAGAAATAATCGGTTAAAAGTGGCGGGAGTATGGAGGTAAGGGCTAGGAAAATTGGTAGTGCTTTTTAACGTTTTTGGTAATTTTCCAAGTGCAGGACATTCCAGCGGGAAAGGTGACGAGATCGCCTTTTCCCATACGGACGGGTTCGCTTCCTTCAGGTTGAACTGTTACTTCGCCTTCGAGAAAGTAGCAGGTTTCTGTTGCGTCATAAGTCCAGGGAAATTCGGAGATTTCTTTCGTCCAAATCGACCAGCTTTCAACGTTGAGTTGTTTGAGGCGTTCGGGGCTGGGTTGATTTTCGATTTTGATTTCGGCGGTATGATGGGTTGGCATTTTCGATCCCCTGTGACAATGAGATTTTAACGGTTTAACCTTTTATAGAAGGGCGAATGCCATTCGCCCCTACCTGTTCTCGGTAGGGACATTTTATCGATAAACGTCCCTACAAAATGTGGCTTTAACAGAATTAGAACTCCAGAATTGCATTTTTGTCAAGCCCAAAGTCGGTTGCAAAATCGAAATTACGAGTTCCCCAGAGCGAGGGCATAACAATGTTATGCCCTTACGAAAATTTAAATTGTGTAGAGAAGAGCAATATATAACGTCTCTACAGTGCAGGATGACCTTATTAATGCTCGAAAATGTCTTTAAATTGCATTAAGTCTAAGGAGACGAAGACGGGCAAACATTCAAAGCATTGTTGGGCGATACGATCGCGGCCTTCGCGTTCTAGCATGGCGATTAGCTTATCTTTAGCACTCAGCAGATAGCGCACGTCGTTCATTGCGTAGCGCAATTGTTCTTCTGTGAGATGGGCGGCGTTACCCCAGTCGGAACTTTGAGAGGTTTTATCGAGTTCGATGCTTTCGAGTTCTTGGATCAGGGATTTGAGTCCGTGTTGGGAGGTGTAGGTACGGGCGAGTTTGCTGGCAATTTTGGTGCAGAAGATGGGGCGGGTTTGGATGCCAAAAGTATGTTGAAGTTGAGCGAGGTCGAAGCGGGCAAAGTGAAAGACTTTGAGAACGCGATCGCTTTCCATCAGTTTTTTGAGGTTGGGGGCTTCGGTTTGCCCTTTAGCAATGCGGATGGCGGTGACGCGCTGCTGAGAATCGCACAGTTGTACCAAACAAAGCCGATCGCGCTGCGGAATTAAGCCCATTGTTTCGGTATCGATCGCGATCGCGTCTTCTTCAAGATACTGTTCGAGCCTATCGTTAGGAAGGTCGCGATCGCAAGCTAGAAAGTCAATCATGCTGATTAAAAATTAAAAATTGAAAATTAAACTCCGAGCATCGATCGCAAATAATCTCGCGCATCCGTCAATCGACGCGACCAAGGCTGCTGCGCTTGGATAAAAGCACGCGCGCAATTTCGCCCCGGCATCCCCGAAATCGAACCGCCGGGATGCGTTCCCGCACCCGTTAAATATAAACCCTTAATCGGCGTTTTATAATCGGCAATTTCGGGCAACGGTCGCAAAAAGACCATTTGATCCAACGTCATATCCATGTGATAAACATTCCCCTTATACGCGCCCAAACGACGGGCAATTTCGGCGGGACTTTCGACGCGGCGAGCGATAATCGAAGGATGTAAATTGGGGGCATATTCGGCGAGTTTGTCGAGGACGCGATCGGCGACGCGATTTTTAACCTCCTCAGTCCATCCCGTCCCATCCAAACCCGTCCCCTCCGCCCCAGCAATCTGGTAGGGGGCAAAAAATTCAATCCAAAGCGTATGCTTGCCTTCTGGAGCCATAGAAGGGTCGAGAACGGTGGGACAGACGACGTACATCGAGGGGTTTTCGTCGGGAATTTCCCCAAAAAGGGTGAGGGCGTGACTCTTCTCGACGTGGTTCACCGAGTCGGCGATTAAAACCGAGCCGATGAGATACTCGTCTTTGTGGTCGTAGCGCTCGAAACGGGGCGGTTCGGAGAGGGCGCAATCGATTTTGAGGATGGCTTCGTTGTTATTGGCAATTTTGCGCTCGATGCGTTCGGCGAGTTTAGCATCGATTTCGTTGACAGTGCCGCGATCGAGCAGTTGCAGGAAAACGCGGCGCGCGTCGATGTTGGAAATAATACCGAGATTGGCGCGATACTCCTTCCCGTCCTCCGTCCGCACGCCCGCCGCGCGATTATCGTCTAAGAGAATTTCTTTAACGGGTTTGTCGGTGAGAATAATTCCGCCTTTTTCGCGCACGAGATTAACGAGTGCATCGACAAGCGCGCCCGTACCACCTCGCGGTCGCGTCATTCCAGGGGAGTGGCGCATCGCCATCATCATCGCGCCGACAGCAATTCCTTTTTGGGAAGGGGGCGCGCCAATTTCGGCAGCGAGACGGGCGAGAGGCGCTCTAACGATTTCTGTATCGAACCACTCTTCGATGAGATCGGTGGGCGAGGTAATCATGTTGCGCAGGAATTCCAGCGCTTTATTTTTCGAGCCGATTAGGGAGAAAAAGTCTTTAAATTTGTCGCGATCGAAGTTGCTGGCAATATCGAGTAGGGCGGTGGGTGGGGCGTTGAATAAGGGCGCGATCGCGCGGGAAAATCGCTCCCAATACTCGACAAACTCGGCATATTTTTGCGCGTCGCGATCGCTGTAACGGGCAATTTCCGCGCAAGTGCGATCGACCGACTGATGGGCTAAAAAATACTCCCCGTTTGGATGGGGACAAAATACGACCGGATCGCAGGTCAGGTAGTCCAAACCGTAGCGGGTGAGTTGAAGTTCGCGAACCACCGGCCCGAGGTGGATAAACTCGTGGTCGATCGCGCACAGGTTAAACTTAAAGCCCGGTGCTTCCTCGGGCAGCACTTCCTCCGTCGTCGCCGCACCGCCAGGAACCGAACGTTTCTCCAGCAGCAAAACACTGTACCCTTCTTGGAGTAAGTAAGCCGCGCAGACCAGCCCATTGTGACCTGCACCGATAAGAATTACATCGTAAGTTTCCATTGCTGCTGTCTTCCTTGCTGCGATCGCCCCGTTTAAATTTTCCCACGATCTCGGCAATTCTGCCGACCCTCGAACGGAGATGTTTATTCTGCCAAAACGACCGCAGAAGGATTATTCTAACAATAGTTGACAGATAACTAATTATGTGTATAGACTGCCTGAATCTTTCTGTTTTCCATCTTTTCCAAGTTAAACTCTAGCTGAAAGTTAAACCCTTGGTTATACTAGCAAAGACGGAGAGACCCGCGAGTTAGAGAAGTATCATTAAAATATGGATCCTGTGATTAAGTTTATCGAACCTTCTGGCATTCTTGACGGCACAAAAGCTGGCGAATTCCGCGAAGAAATCAGCGATAGCGTCAAAAATGGTGCAGATACAATTTGTATCGATTTTAAAGATGTAACCTTTATGGATAGTTCTGGGTTAGGGGCGCTAGTCCTAGCCTTAAAAACCGTTCGGGCGGCGGGAACTAAACTGTATATTTGTTCGATTAACGATCAAATAAAAATGTTGTTTGAACTCACCAGCATGGATCGAGTTTTTGAAATTTTCCCCAATCGTGCCGCCTTTGACAGCGCTATCCTGTCCCAACAAAACAATTAAAACTCTTTATCGTTCCCGCTTGGGATTCAGCCAGCGCTTTCGGGGTGCGATCGCGCTGCGCGTCAATCTTCATTCAAAATCAATCTGTACGATCGAGAGATCGTCATCAAAGGAATCGCGCGGATTAACTTCTTTGACTTCCTCAATGAGAAAGTCGAGATTCCGTTGCAATTTAGCCTGGTAATTTTTTAAGCGATCGACAAAATTGTCATATCCCCAAATTTCGCCATCCGTTTGATTGATTTCATAAATTCCATCGCTAAAAATATACAGACTGGAGGCCGGCGAAATTTCACAGCTTTGCTCGACATATTCCACTCCGGGAAACATCCCCGCCGGAAAGCCCGGGGTTTTGAGAAGCTCGACTTGAAGACCCCCTCCAGCGGGCGAAATCAACACAGCCGGAGGATGCCCGCCACTTGCGTAAATCAGTTGGCGGGTTTTCTGGTTGTACACGCCGTACCAAATCGTAAAATATTTGTCGTTGCGCTGGGTCATTTGAAACGCATCGTTGAGATTGCGCAGAACGTCGCTGGGCTGGCGATAGTCCACTTGCACTAAGCTCTGAGAGCGCAGCAAATTGATCACCGAAAGCGAAGGTAAAGCCGATCGCAACCCGTGTCCGGAAACATCCAGCAAATAAATTGCCAAATGTTCCTCATCCAGCCAAAAATAATCAAAACTATCGCCACCGAGACGACTGCACGGCACAAAACGGACATCAATGCGGACGGGCGGTTCCAGCAACGGTTCGGGCAGAATCGAACGAACGTACTCTGCCGCTTCCAACAGTTCCGCTTCGAGGCGGTGTTTTTGCTGCTGGAGATCGCGACTGAGTTCGTGCTGCCGCAATCCCGATCGCACCCGCGCGTTAAGCTCGAACATTTCCACCGGCTTGCAGACAAAATCATCCGCTCCAGCATCCAACCCCTTAACCCGCGATTCTACCGAACCCATTGAAGTCAGGAGAATAAAAATCGTGGTGGATAGCTCGGGCGTTGCCTTCACAGCGCGGCAAACCTCGATTCCGCTCAGGCGAGGCATCACCCAATCGCAGATAACCAAGGCAGGGCGCATGGCTTTTGCTTTAGCGAGTCCTTCTTCACCATCGCTCGCAATTTCAACTTCGTACCCTTTTTTCGCGAGCGCTCGCTTGAGCAAAACTTGGATAGCTGGATCGTCATCAATTACCAGGATTTGAGCCATGACCAATGCGTTGTTTGGATGAGGTAAACGGGGGAAAACTGTAAGGTCTTTTCAATCTCTATAGGGAGAACGTATACAGTAACTCTAAACAATTACTCGCTCGATAGGGGTAATAATAGTGCGTCCTGGTCAATCTTGGGTTAAACTGAATTGGTTTGTAAGCCTCGAGCTAATGCAAACCCCTGCGGGATTTCGCCCTTTCTATTGGTCTTATTGACAGGTTGCGTTTAGAGCCATTGAACTTCCCGAAAAAATCTCTTCTAACTGTTCCGACGAAACTAGATGCGTTAAACCAGGTTTTATCGTGGTTTGACAGCAATCGTCAACCCTTAATTCCTCAGAAAGATTGGTTGCAGTGTCAACTCGCTCTGGCTGAGGCGTTTACGAATGCGGTTCGTCACGCTCACAAAGGTTTGAGCGAAGATACGCCGATCGACTTAGAGGTTTTACTGTACCCCACCAGTATAGAACTGCGAATTTGGGATTGCGGTGCGCCATTTGACTTAGAAAACCGGATCGAAACCCTTGACAGACAACCCAACGAGCACTGCGGAGGCGGACGCGGATTGATCTTGATGGATCGAATTGCCGATCGCCTCAGTTACCGTCGCGTTGACGAACAACGGAATTGTTTGGTGCTGGTTAAAACATTTGAAATTGAAAACGCTTGACAGACGCATGACGATCTCGACTTCGTACCCTTTTTTCGCGATCGCTCGAGCAAAACTTGGAGAGCGGGGTCGTCATCAATTACCAGGATTTGAGCCATGACCGATGCGTTGTTTGGATGAGGTAAACGAGGGCAAACTGTAAAGTCTTTTCAATCTCTGTAGGGAGAACGGAAGCAACAATTCTAAACAATTCCCTGCTCGATAGGGGTAATAATAGTGCGTCTTCACCGAACTTGGGTTAAACTGAATTGGTTTGCAAGCCTCGAGCTGATGCAAACCGCTAAGCCAATCCCTGCGGGGTTTTGCCCTTCCCACTGGTCTCATCGACAGGTTGCCTTTAGAACCATTGAACTTCCCGAAAAAATCTCTTTTAACTGTTCCGACGAAACTAGATGCGTTAAGCCAGGTTTTATCGTGGTTTGACAGCAATCGTCAATTAATGCCTCAGAAAGATTGGTTGCAGTGTCAACTGGCTCTGGCTGAGGCTTTTACGAATGCCGTTCGACACGCTCACAAAGGTTTAAGTGAAGATACGCCGATTGAGTTAGAGGTTTTACTGTATCCCACCAGTATAGAACTGCGGATTTGGGATCGCGGTGCGCCTTTCGACTTGGAAGGATATATCAAAACCTTGGACGAACAACCCAATTATCACTCAGGGGGTCAACGCGGGTTGATCCTGATGAAAAGTATTGCCGATCGCCTCAGTTACCGTCGCGTTGACGAACAGCGGAATTGTTTGTTGCTGGTTAAAACGTTTGAAGTTTCCAGCCCATGACTTTCGACCTTATCTCCGCACCAGCGTTAGCCCAGCAGAGCGATCGCGCGTCGGTTGCAATTGTTGACTGTCGCTTCTCTCTAGCCGATCCTCAACTCGGACGGCAGCAGTACGATCGCGGCCACATCCCCGGCGCATATTATCTCGACCTCGATCGCGATTTATCCTCCCCAAAAGGCGCGCGCGGCGGTCGCCATCCCCTCCCCACACCCGACGCATTAGCCCCAAAACTCGCGGCAATGGGCATCGAGCCAGAAACCCTCGTTGTTGCCTACGATGACTCCAAAGGAGCATTTGCAGCGCGCTTGTGGTGGTTATTGCGCTACTGGGGTCGCGATCGCGTTGCCTTACTGGACGGCGGTTGGTCGGCTTGGGTTGCAGGCGGCTATCCCATCAGTACAGAAGTTCCCGCCCCAAAAGCCGGAAATTTCCAGCCTCAAGTGCGAACCGATTGGACGGTGGATCTGGAGGAAGTCAAAGCGCGCAAAGATTTACCGGGAGTCGTACTCATCGACGCACGAGAAAGCGATCGCTATCGGGGCGATCGCGAACCCATCGATCCCGTCGCCGGACATATCCCCGGTGCAGTTAACCATTTCTGGCAAGACGCTTGCGACGATCGCGGCTTTTTTCTTCCCCCCAACCTCCAACAACAGCGTTGGGCGCACCTCGCCCCAGAGGACGAAATCATCGTCTATTGCGGCTCGGGCGTAACCGCCTGCGTCAATCTCTGGTCGATGGCCGCCGCCGGTATCTCTGGTGCAAAGCTATATCCCGGCGGCTGGAGCGAGTGGTGTTCCGCGGAAACTCCCCCCGCTTAGAGCGCGAGTCCAGTTGAAAGACTTGACAGAATTTGTTAATTGTGTATTGTGCTTGGAAGAATTTCCGGTGTAGGACGGACATTGCCGTTTTCGGCTTAAATCCAAGAACGTAAGGGCGAATAGCATTGAACGTAGGGGCGAATGGCATTCGCCCTAAAGCTCAATCCCGCTCCCCTGAATCGTCAAATCCCTCTGCCATAATTGAGAATGAATACATCGCGCCCTCCCTTATGTCAGAAAACACCCTTCGTATCGTCACCCAAGACTCAATTAACCCTTCCGAAGGTCGAAAAGATCCGACAAGTTCGGCCAGTGCGGGATATTGGGACGACGACGCAGAACCAGCACCCATTGCACCCCGTCGCGGCAATCTCACCTTTCATGAAATCGGGGCAGAAAAGCTCGAAAAAGAATTAGTGCGGGTGCTGCGCGTTCTCGATACTTCCCTCAGTCGCGCTATGCAACAAGCGAACCTGCAATCGGTGGAATTAAATGAAGTCGAAGTCTCCGTTGCGATTTCCGCTAACGGTTCCTTAAGCATTCTTGGATTGGGTGCAGAAATTGGCGGCAGCAGCAGTATTACATTGAAACTGAAACCCAAGGGACAATAAGCATTGATATTTTGTAGGGTGGGCAGCGCCCACCAGCCTTAAGTTCAGTGCCATTCCGTTATAGATAACGTTCCCCTGAAGTAGAAGTAGGGTGCGTTAGCGAAGCGTAACGCACCATTATATCCGTTTATTTTCCCGATAAAACATGGCAAAAAATTGGGCAATCTGTGTCGGTATTAACCAATACGCTCATCTTCAACCCTTGCGCTACGCACGGGAAGATGCACGCCAAATGCACGAGTTCCTCAAAACTGAAAGCTTCAATCGGATTTTGCTATTGTGCGACGGTAATTCAGAACCTAAAACCTATCCCTCTTGTAACAACCTCTGGCACGCTCTCAACAGTATTAAAGACCAAGATAAAGCAGCCCACGACGGCGATACGTTTAACATTTGGTTCTTCTTTAGCGGTCATGGAATGCGCTTTAATGGCAAAGATTATCTCATGCCAGGGGAGCAACAGAGAGTTCTTCTCCCCCCTCGCCCAAAATTGGGAGAGGGGGGTCGGGGGGGTGAGGGCTGGGATGACGCTATAACAAACACTCGTGCTTAAGTTGACACCAATGTCGCCCCTACCCAATTTTGTCATAACTGCCTTGGCGATGGCTATAGCTTAAGCTTATTGCAGAAAGAACGAGAATTGCGCTGTAAGCTCGTAACTTAAGGCAGTCGATATAAAACTCGCTCTATTTCGTTACGCAAAAAGGCTTCTTGTTGCGTATCTTGGTTAGCAACGGCGCTCTCGAGGGCTTGCTGGAAGAATTGGTAAGCTCGCGTCCAATCCCCCATCCGATGGTACACTTGTCCGGTCAGGCGCAAGGCGATGAGTTCGCGATCGGGCTGTCCGTTTTCCTTTGCCAGCGCCGCCCAGCGCTTCAATTCCGTCAGCGCTGCCTCGGTTTTACCCCCCGCCAGGTAAGCGCGCGCTAAACCAATGGTGGCATTTAAACTGCCGGTAGGATCGATCGCTTCCCGAGCCAGTTGTCGGGCGATACCGTAGGAAATTTGCGCTTCTTTGTAGTTTCCCGCCGCAAAATAAGCATCACCCAAGCCGTTGCGACTGTTAATTTCGCCCAAAGGATCGCTAGCGCGACGGCGGTATTGAATGGCGCTTTCGTATTGCTTGATGGCTTCTATATAGTTGCCCCGACGAACGGCGAGTAAACCCAAATTGCTGCGGCTGAGTCCTTCGCCTTCGTTGCTGTCGATACTTTCCGCGATCGCGAGGGCTTCGCGAAAGGCGGTTTCTGCACCCTGAAAATTGTCGTACTGAAGGAGAATCGTACCGACGTTATTATACCCGAAAATCTGACCGCGAAAATCATTGCGATCGCGCGCCACGCCCAACCGCATCCGCAAGTACCGTTCCGCCGCATCAATGCGATCGAGCTTCAGATACGTCATCCCCAAAAAATCGTAAGTCTGCCCCAGCGCTTGTGTCTCGCCCAAACGCTGGTAAATGTCCGCCGCTTGCAACCAATAGTCAATCGCTTTGCGATATTGCCGCTGTTTTTCTGCCTCGCCCCCAAAGCGCACTAATCGATCCGCTTCTTCCCGCGAACTGCCTTGCGTGCCATTGTTCGTAGGCGCGTAGAGGGGATCGTCAAACAACTGCGCGCCAACCGAGTGAGAATAACCCGCAATTCCTCCCGTTGCGACAACCAGCGCTAAAAGAGCAGCCGGATAGTTCTGTGGTAAAAAATATTGCCAGCGTTGCAACATGGCCGCATCCCCCGTTATGACTCTCTCCGGATTTTATGATACGCTGTCGGGTTCGCGATCGGCTACTTTAACTCCTCGCAGAGTAATTCTCCGCTATACCAGCAGAATTAGGGCATTGCAGTGCAATGCCCCTACAGGTGTATAAAATTTCGTCTGCTTGGTGGCAGAATTTCGCTCTAACAATCCGTTCGGGGCGTTTGTCGTCGTCTCTCGTCCTTTACCCTTTAAAGTCCGCCTAGAAGGGGAGGCTTGAGACTGACTCTCTCGGTAAACTAAAAAGCCGTAAACCAAGTTCTCAACTCCGGATGGTTCCTAAAGATATGTTAGAGCATACTACTGTGTCGATCGAAGGTGTCGATAATGCTACCGTTATTCGCTACATGGATGACATGAACGCCAATGACTTTGATGCCTTAATCGAGTTGTTTGCTCCCGACGGTGCGATGCACCCTCCTTTCCAAAAACCGATTGTCGGAAAGGAGGCAATTCTTCAGTTCCTCCAGGAAGATTGCAAAAACCTCAAAGTCGTACCAGAATCCGGCGTTGAAGAACCAGCAGAAGAGGGGTTCGAGCAATTTCGAGTTAAGGGGAAAGTTTATAGTCCTTGGCTTAATGCTTGGGTGAATGTGGCTTGGCGCTTTTCACTCAATCTGGAAGGGAAAATTTCTTTAGTTGCGATCGAGGTTATTGCGTCTCCGAAAGAATTGTTGAAGTTTGTTAGTTAAGAGCGCTTAATATCAATTGAATATAACGTTGCACAGAATCGACTCTTCTCAATTTTTGACTGAGATAATGGTGCGTTACGCTTCGCGCTCCGCACCCTACTTCTGATTCTATGCAGCTTCAGATCGTATTGGGTATGAGTCCCGATACGATGCGGCAGAGATATCTTCTATTCTCCGACATCCCTCAGCGTTTGCTCGTACAAAGCGCGATCGACTCGAAAGCCAGCCTGCTGCATTAAGTTGTCTAAAATCGGCTTGACTGCTGGAATTATTCCTAACATTTTGGCAGCATTCAAAACCCCCAATACTCCTGTAATCTTTAATCCATATTGGGCTGCTATTCTTCTTCCCATCCGTTCATCAATGAGCAAACGATCGGCTTTCAATTGAAGGGCTAGCGCGATTGCTTCTGCCTCGCCCTTGTCTAATTCATTTTCTAAGGTTGCTACGAATTGAAGATCGGTGGGGATTTGTACTTGAAGCCAAGTTGCTGTAAGGTATAAAGAAAGATCGATTCCAAAATTTTGAAGACAACGGATCTCGCGATCTACCTCGGGTGGGATTATAACTTGTCGATAAATTTGCTGAATTAACTCGAGTTGTCCCACGATTAAGAGATTGCTCAGTGGGGAAGTATTGCTGACAACTATCATCGCCAATTATTCTCGCGCAGGCTTTTCATATCCGCCTGATATTCCTCCAATCCATAATGAACGCAAATGTCCCGATTTGCCAGCAAATGCTGAAATTCAAACTGGTGCATTCGAGCAATTTGTGCTGCTTTTCCCAAGGTAATGCGTTCCTGTTGAAAAAGAAGAACGGCAATCTCTCGCAATAATTCAGCCTCGGTTAACTCAGCAGTCCGAGCAATATTATCGGGTATATCGATCGAAATTCTCATGCTTGACTCCCTACAGCCGACGGTTGAATAATAGGGTTCGTTTTTCTTATTGTATCTTGCCGGTCGATCGCGATTACAGGCATTTGTCTAACGTTAATGGAGAAGTCCTGATTCCTGGGAATTCAAAATTACTTTAAACAAACTTAGGCTCCTTACTTCTTTCCCGATTGCGCCCCTAACGCCGTGTAACTTGTTATGCTACTCTTAACGACTTCACCGCTCCCTTCCCCAGCCAAAGCGCGCGGCGGTAGAAGGCTGTAGCACCGATACGTTAGAATATGCACGAATTCCATCCCATCAGGAGAGAGTAATTGTGGAGTCCCGATATAATGCCGCCGCGATCGAGCAGAAATGGCAAAAAGCATGGGCAGAAGCGGGTTTAGATACAACCCCCGACAACGACAAGCCCAAATTTTACGCCTTATCCATGTTCCCTTATCCTTCGGGGAACCTGCACATGGGCCACGTTCGCAACTATACCATCACCGATGCGATCGCGCGCCTGAAGCGGATGCAAGGATATCGAGTGCTGCACCCAATGGGATGGGATGCCTTTGGACTGCCTGCCGAAAATGCCGCGATCGATCGCGGAATCCCCCCCGCCGAGTGGACGTACCAAAACATCGCCCACATGAAGCAGCAACTCCAACAACTCGGACTCTCCCTCGACTGGGAACGCGAAGTCGCCACCTGTTCCCCTGACTACTATCGCTGGACGCAGTGGCTTTTCTTACAATTCTACAGCGCCGGACTCGCTTACCAAAAAGAAGCCGCCGT
Source organism: Oscillatoria sp. FACHB-1406 (assembly GCF_014698145.1). Classification (NCBI taxonomy): domain Bacteria; kingdom Bacillati; phylum Cyanobacteriota; class Cyanophyceae; order Oscillatoriales; family Oscillatoriaceae; genus Oscillatoria; species Oscillatoria sp. FACHB-1406. The sequence continues at coordinate 162,662 of NZ_JACJSM010000004.1, forward strand.
CAACTGGGATCCCATCGATCAAACCGTCCTCGCCAACGAACAAGTTGATAGCGAAGGGCGTTCCTGGCGTTCCGGTGCGATCGTCGAACGCAAACTTTTGCGTCAGTGGTTCCTCAAAATTACCGACTACGCCGAACAACTCCTCAACGACTTAGACAGCTTAACCGGCTGGCCCGATCGCGTCAAGACGATGCAAGCCAACTGGATAGGCAAATCCATCGGCGCGTACCTCGAATTTCCCATCGTCGGAATGGATGAAAGCATCGGCGTATTCACCACCCGCCCCGATACCGTCTGCGGCGTAACCTACGTCGTTCTCGCCCCAGAACACCCCTTAACGCCCCGCGTCACCACCCCAGAACGCCAAACCGCCGTCGAAACCTTCATCTCTGAAGTCGCCAGCGAAAGCGAAACCGAGCGCACCGCTGAAGATAAGCCCAAACGCGGCATTCCCACCGGCGGAACCGCAATTAATCCCTTCACCGGCGAGGAAATCCCGATTTGGATTGCCGATTACGTCCTCTATGAATACGGAACCGGCGCAGTGATGGGCGTTCCCGCGCACGATATCCGGGATTTCCAATTCGCAAAACAGAACGACTTACCGATTAAAACCGTCATTATCCCCGAAGGCGGCGATGCCAGTCAGCCCTTAACAGAAGCCTACGTCGAACCGGGAATTATGGTCAATTCCGGCGAATTTGACGGAATGAATTCAATTGACGGCAAACAGGCGATTATCGAGGCTGCCGAAAAACAAGGGTACGGTAAAGCCAGAATTCAGTACCGCTTGCGCGATTGGTTGATTTCCCGCCAACGCTATTGGGGCGCGCCGATTCCGATTATTCACTGCCCTAGCTGCGGTGCGGTAGCCGTTCCCGATGCCGATTTACCCGTGCGTTTACCCGAAAGCGTCGAATTTTCAGGGCGCGGCCCTTCGCCGCTGGCTAAGATGGAAGATTGGGTTAACGTTCCCTGTCCCAGTTGCGGCGAACCGGCGAAGCGGGAAACCGATACGATGGATACGTTTATCGATTCGTCGTGGTACTTTTTGCGCTATGCCGATGCGAAGAACGAAGAGACGGCGTTTGCGAAGGCGAAGGCGGATGATTGGATGCCGGTGGATCAATATGTGGGCGGCATCGAACACGCGATTTTGCACTTATTGTACTCGCGATTCTTTACGAAGGTGTTGCGCGATCGCGGCCTTACGAATTGCAGCGAACCCTTCAATCGCCTTCTCACCCAAGGCATGGTACAGGGGATGACGTTTAAAAATCCCAAAACCAATAAATACGTTCCCTCCGCAACCGTTAAAGTTGCCGAACCCGACGCAGTTTTTGCCACAGCCGTTCGGGAAGGGAAGGTCGAAAAAGTGACCTTTAAAAATCCCAAAAACGGTAAATATATCGATTGTAACTTTTCTGAAAAGGGACAATTTAAAGTTAACCCCGAAGAACCCAAAGACCCCAATACTGGCGATTCCTTACAAATCTTTCAAGACCCAGAAACTGGCGATTTCTTGCAAGTTTTTTACGAGAAAATGTCCAAATCGAAGTATAACGGTGTCGATCCGGAAGATGTATTATCCAAATATGGCGCAGATACGGCGCGAATGTTTATCCTCTTTAAAGCGCCGCCGGAAAAGGATCTAGAGTGGGATGATGCCGACGTTGAAGGACAATTCCGCTTCTTAAATCGCGTTTGGCGTTTAGTTGGCGATTTGATCGAAAAAGGCGGCAGCGCGAACGATAAGAAGGCAGCGCCGAAATCGAAAGAAGAAAAGGATTTATATCGCGCCATTCATACCGCAATTAAAGAAGTTTCGGAAGATATGGAAGGAGATTATCAGTTTAATACTGCTATCTCTGAAATGATGAAACTCAGCAACGCGATAACCGATTCTCCTTGTAAAGATTCGCCCATTTATGCTGAAGGAATCGAAACGCTGTTGATTTTACTCGCGCCCTTCGCCCCGCACCTTGCTGAGGAATTATGGCATGAATTGGGTCATCAAGACTCGGTTCATACCGTTGCTTGGCCCGAACACAAACCCGAAGCCTTAGTGGTCGATGAGATCGTTTTAGTGGTACAAATTAATGGAAAAGTACGCGGAACGATTCAAGTTCCCGCCAGTTCTTCTAAGGAGGAATTAGAAGAATTTGCGCGTAAGTCTGAGGTAGCGGATAAGTATATTACGGGCAAAGAAGTTCGTAAGGTTATCGTCGTTCCGGGCAAATTAGTTAACTTTGTGGTTGCCAATTAAAGGGAATTGGTAGGCGCTGCCTACCCTACCAAATGTCTTAACTCAAACAATTGTAGAGACGTTGTACACAACGTCTCTACAAAGGAAACGTGGCGAACAAAGAAAGCAAGTACATCATTAGAATAAGCGAGTCCAATCTCTAGTCGGAGATTGGACTCGCTGGCGTTGAAATCGGGTTATTGAACTTGGGGCAACGAATATACTCTTCTTTGCTCTCCAAAAAGTTTACGAGAGTGCTTCCTCGGTTTTCGCACGAGTGGATATGGGTTGCCGTGCAACAGAAGGTTGAGAACTGGCATTCGAGTTACGCTTCTGTGCGAGTTCGTAAACGAATTGCTGAACCTTCTTCGCTTTGCGCCATCCTAATAGCGCACAAAGCGGTTTAAGCTTAGCACCAATGACGGGTTGCACGTCCGAACCGCCTAATTGTGCAACGCGGCGTTCTGCTTGCTCGCAAATATTCGGGACACTCGGATAGACTTCGTAAAAGAAACGCTGGAAGCGGTTAGCACAAGCCTTGCGGGTTCGGGGGCTATTTTCTACGGCTAATAAGTGCTTCATGCAAAATTCTAGCGAGTAAAAGCGGGATACTTTGGAGCGATCGGAACTTTGCTTGCTGAGACTGCCACTGATACCCGTGCGGTAGTAGGCTTTTGCTTTTTGACAGAAGCGGATACCACTGCTGGCAAGCAGGATGCGGCAGAAGTATTCGCCATCGTCATCGGGGTTAGAAGGTAAACTTTCGTTCCAAGGTCCTGCGGCTTTGGCAACAGCGCGAGGAAAGAGCCAAACTCCGGGATTCATCATCCAGTTATTCTCCCATGCTGTGGTAACCCAATCGACCGGATCTCGGTCAGTCCACAGGGGTACGGGGACAAACTCGGCTTGACTCGGGTCTTGGTAAAAAATTCCCCATTGGCACGCTGCGACGCAGTTTGGATTCTCCGCTAACACTGCCATCTGAATTTCGATTTTATCGGCAGTCAGGAGATCGTCTGCGTCTAAATATTGAATATAGTCTCCGCTTGATTTCCGAAATGCTGCATTGCGTGCAGCACAAGCGCCTTGATTTTTTTGAGAAAAAACTTTAACGCCGCGCGATTCGTAGCGACGGGCGATTTCTAGGCTGCGATCGCTCGAGCCGTCATCTACCACAATAATTTCTAAATTCTGCCATGTTTGAGCCAGAGCCGATTCTAGCGTCTCGGCTAACCAGGGTTCGGCGTTGTAACAGGGGATAAGGATAGAAACTAAGGGTTGCATAGAACTCGACGACTCCTAAATTTAAGGACAACCAAAACAAGTGATAGGTGAAATTGGGGCTGTAATTTCGCTCTGTTCCAACTCCGTACTTACTAAATTACACGGTAAATTAAAGAATGCGTAGAGTTTTTGTGAATTTTCTGTGAAGATTGGGGTTCTGAACTGTGAATTTTTTGTGAAGGTCGAGCTTTACACGGGAAATGCCGACGCTAGAACAACGTATTCATGAACTTTACAGGATTGCTCTCCCCGACCGACTCCTCCTAAAGGAGGGGATGCGATCGCATTCCGAAAATGCGTAAAAGCCCTTATTTGTCAAACTCACCACAAACCTCGGTAAGAAATTGAGGTTCCATCGGGAGGGAACAAGTCGTAAAGACACGGTAATTAAGCTGAGGTTTCTGCGGATCGGTTTTCAATAGGGATCGGTATTAATCTCGCAGAGGAGGTATTTCCCTGCATTGCTGCGTTCCGACATTCTGCTAATCTAATTCAAGGACGCAACCTCAACAACGAGGGTTGCTAAGGACATCGGTTAAATGGTGCATTCTTGAGACCCCTTTTGAAGAGCAGGAGCGACATGAAATATCTAATTGATTTTTTAGGTTTTCTCATTAAAGCAACGATCGCCGCCTTCGCGATCGCATTACTCCTAATCTTTCTTGCCACTTTAACCACCGCGATTGGTCTCGAACTGAGTTTCCCTCCCTTTTTCTCCTCGCTTCCCGACCAATTCAGTTTTCTCAACCCCGTCTTTCACTTTTTCGAGCCAATTGTTAACGCTGTTAAATCCTTCGGCTCGTTCGTGGGGGAAAAACTTCAGTTTCTCGGGCCTACCTTAAGAACAACTCAATCTTTTGTCCGCAGCACGGGCGATTTTATGTTGCTCTGGGGGCATCGCATCATGGTCTTTGCCATCATCGGCGGCATGATCTATTTTATTCTTTCGATTCTTAAAAACTGGTAGTCCTAAATAGCAGCAGAGGCGACCGTGAATCGAAGTCCCTCTAATACCCTCCCCCAATACCGGCAGACTTATTTTAGGCGCGGGAGTACGCCTTTAAGTTTTTTATAATCTTGCAAACAATGGAGCTAAGCGGATTCGAACCGCTGACCCCTGCAATGCCATTGCAGTGCTCTACCAACTGAGCTATAACCCCTTGACTAAGCCTTATCTAGTATAAGGCACGCGATCGCATACCGTCAACACTCTTATTAAAACTTTTTAATAATTTAACGGGACGCTTGCATGAGTGAGATAGATGAGACAGCGATCCATCAAAAAGTAAACGACAAGCGTAGAAGCGGCAGCTAGCGCCACTAACATTCCCGCCAACATCAAAGAAGATTCTCGCTGCTGAACTGCTCCTTGAATGAGGTGCAACGACCAAGCCACCAAAGCAACATCAAAAATTAAAATAGGTAACAGCATTTTTTAAGAATCGTAAACTTTACTCCATTCTAATACATCTTCAAGGGGTAATAGCACGTATAATTGTCGATCGCCCAACTTTGCCTAGCTGGATTTCCCGACTTGCGTGCGAAGATTAGAGCGAGCGAACCGGAATGCGATTTTCGCTCAAATGGTTTTTAATTTCGGCAATACTCAGTTGTCCGTAATGCAGTAGGGACGCTAAAAGCGCGGCTTCAGCTTTCCCGTCTGTGAGCGCTTCGTAGATATGCGCCACATTGCCCGCCCCGCCCGAAGCAATAACCGGAATTTCTACGCGTTGTGCGATCGCGCGAGTCAATTCTAAGTCGTACCCCGCCTGAGTTCCATCCGCATCCATACTCGTTACCAACAACTCGCCCGCACCGCGTCGTTCCACTTCGGCGGCCCATTCCAACGCATCCAAACCCGTATTCTCCCGTCCGCCGCGCACGTAAACATCCCAACCCGGACGGTTAGGATCCGTTCTGCGCTTAGCATCGATCGCCACAACAATACATTGCTTGCCGAAGCGATCGCTCGCCCGATTCAGAAACTCCGGATCTCGCACCGCAGCAGAATTAATGCTCGTTTTATCCGCTCCTGCCCGTAACAAATTTTTAATCATTTCTAAGGAATTAATGCCACCGCCCACCGTGAGGGGAATAAAAACTTGTTCGGCAGTCCGGTAAACAACATCAACGATAATGTCTCGATCTTCGTGCGTCGCCGTAATATCGAGAAAAACGAGTTCATCTGCCCCCGCATCGTTATAAACCTTAGCTAATTCCACCGGGTCGCCTGCATCTTGGAGGTTAACGAAGTTAACACCTTTAACGACGCGCCCCGCTTTGACATCGAGGCAAGGAAGGATTCTTTTTGCGAGCATGGTGAAATTCAGGAATTATGAGACCTAAGAGGAAATTTTATCGCGAGACGGTTCTTTCATTGCGTGCAATCCCTCTCCAAGCATTCGTATTCCTTAGCTCTGCTTCAAGAGCGCTCCTCACTTTAAAATGTAAAAAATACATAACTTTTATGTTATTCGTACATTTTATGTAAATGAATGTAACACTTGCTACAAATCCTTAATAATCCCTCGATTAACCTGTAGGGCATCAAGAGCAATCCTCAATTGTTGCTGGAATGGGGTTGCTCGGCTAGTTAAGGATGCAACGCTATGATTGCGACGACTTCGCCCGCAACCAGCCAGAATAAATTTGAAAAGTTCAAGGCTGAGAAAGATGGTTTAGCCGTTAAAGACGAACTCGAGCGTTTCGCCCAAATGGGGTGGGAAGCAGTCGATAAAACCGATCTAGAACATCGTCTCAAGTGGCTGGGAATTTTTTATCGCCCTGTCACTCCCGGCAAATTTATGTTGCGGCTGCGGATTCCTAACGGAATTCTGACCAGCGAGCAAATGCAAACTCTCGCTGAAATCGTCCAACGCTACGGCGAAGATGGCAGCGCCGACATTACCACCCGACAAAACTTACAACTGCGCGGGTTACGTCTCGAGGATATGCCCGACATCTTCCAACGCCTGAAAGCGGTGGGGATGACTTCGGTGCAATCGGGGATGGACAACGTGCGCAATATTACCGGTTCGCCGGTGGCAGGTATCGACGGAGACGAATTGATAGATACGCGCGAGTTGGTCAAAAACGTCCAAGACATGATTACCAACTCTGGCGAAGGCAACCCGGCTTTCACCAATCTGCCGCGTAAGTTCAATATTGCCATTGAAGGCGGGCGCGATAACTCAGTTCATGCCGAAATTAACGATATCGCCTTCGTTCCCGCTTATAAAGACGGAGAATTAGGATTTAACGTCGTTGTGGGGGGCTTTTTCTCAGCTAAACGCTGCGAAGCTGCCATACCCTTGAATGCTTGGGTTCCGCCCAACGATGAAGTCGTAGATTTATGCCGAGCTATTTTAACCGTTTATCGAGACAATGGCTTGCGAGCCAATCGCCAAAAAGCACGCTTGATGTGGTTGATTGATGAATGGGGTCTCGATAAATTCCGCTCTGAAGTCGAAGCAGAATTGGGGCGAGAACTGAAAACAGCCGCAGAGAAAGATGAAATTGACTGGGATAAGCGCGATCGCATCGGAGTTTACAAACAACTCCAACCCGGTTTAAACTATGTCGGCCTGCACGTCCCTGTCGGACGCTTCACGGCTGATAATCTCTTTGAACTGGCGCGTCTGGCCGAAGTTTACGGCGAAAGCGAAATTCGCCTCACCGTCGAACAGAACGCCATTATTCCCCATATTCCCGACGACAAACTCGCCGCTTTCCTGGCAGAACCCCTGCTCGAGCAGTTTAGCATCGACCCCAGTCCGCTAACGCGATCGCTCGTCTCCTGTACTGGCGCGCAATACTGCGGCTTCGCCCTCGTCGAAACAAAACAACGCGCCCTCGCGATTGCCCGAGAACTCGACAGCGAACTCAACTTAGCCCACCGCGTCCGCATCCATTGGACGGGATGCCCTAACTCCTGCGGACAGCCCCAAGTCGCCGACATCGGCTTAATGGGAACCAAAGTTCGCAAAGATGGCAAAACAGTAGAAGGCGTAGACCTTTATATGGGCGGAAAAGTTGGCAAAGATGCCCACCTCGGAACTTGCGTCCGAAAAGGTATCCCTTGCGACGAATTGCCCGAGGTCTTAAGAGATATCTTAATAAACGACTTTGGTGCAACGCCAAAACATTAAGGTGGAATTCAAAATGCTGAGATGAAAAGCATTACCTGAATAGCCTAGTTTTTCCCCGACTGCCTTAAAACTTAAGTCTCGTTGCCTCCCGCCTACTCGAAATCAACGCCAACCTTCCTTAAATCGGCTTGATTTCTAATCTTGCCTGCCAAAATTTCTTCGTCTTCACGCGAAAAATACTCTCTACATTGGGTGTCGAGAGAATAGCCAAAAAATCAATTCTTAAAACTGCCAGACAATCCAAGAACTATGTCAAAACTTTCTCGTCGTCGCTTCCTCCTCACTTCCAGTGCAGCCGCCGCCGGTACTGTTATCCTGCATGGTTGTGTGCCTAATTCTTCCGGCAGTTCCTCCACCTCCGCCTCTCCGGCTGGCGAATCTCCCGCTCCCGCCCCCAGCCTCAGCGAAGCAGACAAACCTGAAGTGGCTACCGCTAAACTCGGCTTTATTGCTCTGACGGATGCGGCTCCCCTCATCATTGCCAAAGAAAAGGGCTTCTTCAATGAATTTGGGATGACCGACGTTGAAGTTCTCAAGCAAGCCTCTTGGCCCGTCACGCGAGATAACCTCGAACTCGGTTCCAGTGGCGGCGGTATCGACGGCGCGCATATTCTCTCGCCCATGCCCTATTTGATGACAGCCGGGAAAATCACCAAACAACCCGTGCCGATGCAAATTTTGGCAAGGTTAAATGTTAACGGACAAGCTATTTCCGTCAGCAAAACCTACCTCGATAAAAAGGTTGCTCTCGATAGTAAAGGACTCAAAGAAGCGCTCAAAGGTAAGGCAGATGCTACCGCAGCAATTACCTTCCCCGGCGGCACGCACGACCTGTGGATGCGTTACTGGCTCGCAGCCGGAGGTGTTGACCCGACTAAAGATATTAAAGTTATTCCCATCCCGCCGCCGCAAATGGTTGCGAACATGAAATCGGGGACGATGGACACTTTTTGCGTGGGCGAACCTTGGAACGCGCAACTCGTTAACCAGAAGCAAGGATACACTGCTTTAGTAACCGGCGAACTTTGGAAAAATCACCCCGAAAAAGCCTTTACAATGCGTAAAGACTGGGTTGAAAAAAATCCAAAAGCTGCTGTTGCATTGCTCAAAGGTATTATGAAAGCTCAGCAATGGTGCGAGAAAGCTGAAAATAAAGAAGAGATGTGCAAAATCATCGCTAAAGACCAATGGTTAAAGGTTCCCGTTGAAGATATTATCGGTCGTTCTAAAGGCGAAATTGATTACGGCGACGGACGCAAAGAAACCAAGCCCGATATCGCTATGAAGTTCTGGGCAGATAACGCCTCCTTCCCCTACAAGAGTCACGATCTGTGGTTCGTTACTGAAGATATTCGCTGGGGATATTTACCAGCCGATACCGATGCGAAAAAACTCGTTGATGAAGTCAATCGTTCCGATCTCTGGAAGGAAGCAGCAAAAGCCCTTGGGGTTGCCGAGGCTGAAATTCCGAGTAGCGATTCTCGCGGGGTTGAAGAATTTTTCGATGGCACAAAATTTGACCCAGAAAATCCCAAAGCTTATTTAGATGGATTGAAGATTAAGAAAGCTTGATTCTCCCTATCTCCCTTTGTTCAAGGGGAGGTTGAAAAACAAGAAAAGCCTCATTAAGGGTGAATTGGAAAGGCTAACAGCCAATAAGCTCGCTTAAAAGAGAAATGAAAATCCTTAAAATCCCCCTTCACAAGAGGGGGATTTAGGGAGATCGAAAAGCTCTCGCGATCGCAACATACTACGCCCCGACCGTCAAATTAAATCTTAAACCTTTCTCTTTCTCTAAATTCTCATGGTCGCTCCCACTGACAGCTACGTTAAAAAGCCGAACTTTCTCGTTACTCTGATTCAAAAGCCGCCGAAAAAACTTCTGCGTCCAATGGTTGCGATTCTCTTCGTTCTCACCGTCTGGCAAGTGATTTGTAGCGCTCCCGGCGCACCGCTACCGAGTCCTTCTAAGGTGGTGAGCGACACCTGGGAATTAATCGTCAATCCCTTCTTCGTTCGCGAAGGAACTGATGTTGGCATTTTTTGGCAAATCTTCGCGAGTTTACAGCGCGTTGCAGTCGGCTATTCGTTGGCAGCAATTGTTGGAATTAGTGCCGGAATTCTCCTCGGCTGTAATCCTTTTCTGTATGATGCTTTCGATCCACTCTTTCAAGTTTTACGCACCATTCCCCCCCTCGCTTGGCTGCCGATTTCGCTAGCCGTTTTCCAAGCTTTTAACCCCTTGGAAAAAGCGGGCGTAAAGGTAAATGAAGTTGCTGCAATTTTTGTGATTTTTGTCACTGCGGTGTGGCCGATTGTAATGAATACCACTGTCGGCGTACAGCAGATTCCCCAAGATTACAAAAATGTCGCTAAAGTGCTGCAACTGCCTGCGAGAAAGTATTTCTTTAAAATCCTTTTCCCCGCTTCCGTTCCCTATATCTTCAGCGGTTTGAGAATCGGCATCGGCTTATCTTGGTTGGCAATCGTCGCAGCAGAAATGCTGGTGGGCGGTGTTGGAATCGGCTTTTTTATCTGGGATAACTACAACAGTTCTCGTACCAGCCATATCATTCTCGGTCTGCTCTATGTCGGGATTGTCGGCTTGTTGCTCGATCGCCTGATTGCCTTTATCGCTCGATTGGTCGTTCCAGAAGAACAAAAAGAATAATTTTTAGAAAGAGATCCATCCGTTCCGAAATCTCAGCATTTGCTGGCGATCGCTGCTCGCTTTACCTGAAGATAGCGAACTGAATAACTGGAAACTGGTAATTTTTAGAGAACTGTCATGCAATCCTTCCTTGAAGTAGACCACGTAGACCGCATCTTTCGCCTCCAAAACGGCGGCAACTACGTCGCCCTCAAAAACATTCAACTCGACATCCAGCAAGGTGAATTTATCACCCTCCTCGGTCATTCCGGCTGCGGTAAATCCACCCTGCTGAACATCATCGCCGGACTCGATCGCCCCACGCAAGGCGGCGTTGTCCTCGAAGGTAAAGAAGTTCGCGCCCCCGGTCCGGATCGCATGGTCGTTTTCCAAAACTACTCCCTTCTTCCTTGGATGACGGTGCGCGAAAACATTGCCCTCGGAGTCGATGAAGTCCTGCAAAATCTCCCCGCTGGCGAACGCAACCGCCTCATCGACCATTACATCGAAGTTGTCAAACTGCAACACGCCGCCGATAAACGCCCCGGCGAACTCTCCGGCGGGATGAAACAGCGAGTCGCGATCGCGCGCGCGCTTTCCCTCCGCCCCAAAGTCCTCCTCCTCGACGAACCCTTCGGCGCTCTCGATGCCTTAACGCGCGGCGGTTTGCAAGAACAATTGATGCAAATTTGTCAAGAGAGTAACGTCACCTGCATCATGGTGACGCACGATGCCGACGAAGCCCTGCTGCTGTCCGATCGCATCGTCATGCTTACAAACGGCCCCGCCGCCCACATCGGTCAAATCCTGGAAGTTCCCTTCCCGCGCCCTCGCAGCCGCATGACCGTCGTCAACCACCCAAAATACTACGCCCTGCGCGGCGAAATCGTCTACTTCCTCGAACAGCAGAAAAAAGCCAAAAAACGCAAAGTTCAAGCGCCTGCTGTCGTTGCCGCTAACGGCCTCGAAAAAGTCAACCTCGAAATTGGCTTTATCCCCCTCACGGACTGCGCCCCCCTCGTCGTTGCCAAAGAAAAAGGCTTCTTTGAAAAACACGGTCTCACTCAAGTCAAACTAATCCGCGAACCGAGTTGGAAAGTCATCTCTGAAGGGTTGCGCGAAGGTCGCCTCGATGCCGCTCAAGTCGTCGCCGGAATGCCCATCTCCATTACCCTCGGAATGGGCGGTAACGATCCCGTACCAATGGTGACAGCCCTTACCATGTCCCGCAACGGTAACGCCATCACCTTCAGCAAAAAACTCTACGATCAAGGGATTCGCACCCTCGCCGACTTCAAAGCCGCGATCGATCGCGACCCCGATACCGTACATACCCTCGGTATGGTTCACCCCTCCTCCATGCACAACTTAATGTTGCGCCACTGGCTGGCCTCCGGCGGTATCGATCCCGATCGCGATGTCAACATCACCGTCATTCCCCCCGCCCAAATGGTCGCTAACCTCAAAGCGGGTAACATTAGCGGCTATTGCGTCGGCGAACCCTGGAACTCCCGCGCCGTCAACGAAGGCATCGGCTTCGTCATCGCCACCGACCTCGATATCTGGTCGGGACACCTCGAAAAAGTCCTCACCGCGCGCGAAGACTGGGCGGCAAAATATCCCCAAACCCACCTCGCCCTCGTCAAAGCGCTACTCGAAGCTTGCGAATACTGCGACGACCGCCGCAACCGCGAAGAAATCTTGCAATTCCTCTGCCGTCCCGAATACGTGGGTGCCGATCCTGTCGATCTTCGTCCCGGTTTCATCGATCCCTACGATCGCGGCACCGACGAACTCCAAGTCCTCGATCGCTATAACCAATTCTTCGTTGCTAAAACCAACTGTCCCAAACGCACCGAAGCCCTGTGGGTACTGACTCAAATGGCGCGTTGGGGGATTACGTCCTTCCCCCGTAACTGGCTCGATATTGTCGAACGGGTGCGCCGCGTCGATGTTTACACCGAAGCCGCTACTCAACTCGACCTACCCGCCCTCGAACCCGATCGCCGTCCGATTCAGTTTACAGACGGTACGACCTTCAACCCCGATGACCCGATCGAATACCTCAACCGTTTAGAAATTAAGCGCCCGATTCGCGTTGAGGAAATCGACATCGATCGCCCTGCCGTTCTCGTTTAAGCGTGAAGGAAAGTCGTTTTTGCCCGATAGAGAAGTGTTTTAGCTTCCAGTAAAACAAAGGGCAAAAGTTTCAAATGCTCCACTTTTGCCTGTCCAGTTCTCTATTTTCTCTGAATCCATTCTAAGAGTCATGCAAACCTTGAATTCCCAAACTTTAGACAAACTTAAGAAATCGCCTGACGCTAGCTTTTTGGAAATCGACAGCGTTTCCAAAATTTACCCCACGCCCAAAGGCGACTATACCGTTCTCGATGGCGTAAATCTCACCGTCCAGGAAGGGGAATTTATCTGCTTGATCGGTCACTCGGGTTGCGGTAAATCGACGCTACTCAACATGGTTTCGGGTTTGAATAAGCCTACCCTCGGCGAAGTGCGGATGAAGAATCAACGCATTACCAAACCCGGTCCCGATCGCATGGTCGTTTTCCAAAACTATTCGCTCCTACCTTGGCTCAGCGTTTACGAAAATGTCTATCTGGGAGTTGACGAGGTTTTTGCCCACAAATCCAAAGCTGATAAAAAAGCGATCGTAGAGGAACATCTAGAGTTAGTCGGACTGACTGAAGCCGCCAATAAAAAGCCGACCCAAATTTCTGGGGGGATGAAACAGCGAGTCGCGATCGCGCGCGCCCTAGCCACTCGTCCCGAAGCCTTAATCCTCGACGAACCCTTCGGTGCATTAGACCCCATCACTCGCGAAGAACTGCAAGAAGAACTGCTGAAAATTTGGGAAGACCACAAAATCACCGTCATGATGATCACCCACGACATCGACGAAGCCTTATTTTTAGCCGATCGCCTCGTGATGATGACCAACGGACCGGCCGCCCGGATTGGCGAAATTCTCGATATTCCTTTTCCCCGTCCGCGCAATCGCGCCCGCCTCGCTGAAGATCCCCGTTACTACGAACTCCGCAACGAAGCGCTCGACTTCTTATTCCATCGATATGCCCACGACGATACGGAATAATTCGTAATTCGTAATTCGTAATTCGCCTGTCCGCCCGTCCCCTTTGGGCTGTAGAGTCCTTCAACAGCTTTTCCCTTTGCCTTGCCGATAACTTTGCATTCAGTGGAATTTTGTGGCGATAGCCAATAATGGCGATCTCATCTTCAAAATTCCGCTGTTTTTTATTCTCATTTTTCTCTAACTCCAATCAATTTCTAAAAACTTCCTTTCAAAATAATTTAGGGTGATTCAGCATGGACGAAAAGAAAGCAGACCCAACCGTTAAAACACTTTGCCCGTATTGTGGGGTTGGCTGCGGGCTAGAAGTCTCACCGCCAAAAGCGCTTAAGGAAAATGCCGCCGCCTGGAAAGTCAGGGGCAATCGCGCTCATCCCTCCAGTCAGGGTATGGTTTGCGTTAAAGGAGCTACTGTTGTCGAATCGATACAACGCGATCGCCTGCTCTATCCTATGTTTCGGGAAACCCTCGAGCAATCCTTTCGCCGCATTTCCTGGGATGAAGCCTTCGATCGCATCGTTACTCGCATTCAAACCCTCCTCGCTACCGATGGTCCCAATTCCATTTGTATGTATGGTTCCGGGCAGTTCGTCACCGAAGATTATTACACCGCCCAAAAATTAATTAAGGGTTGCCTCGGTACGAATAACTTCGATGCCAACTCCCGCCTATGTATGTCTTCTGCTGTCTCCGGTTACAAACAAAGTTTCGGTTCCGACGGCCCGCCCTGCTGTTACGATGACCTCGAATTGACCGACTGCGCCTTTATTGTCGGCAGCAATACCGCTGAATGTCATCCCATTATTTTCAATCGCCTTCGTAAATATCACAAAGCCAATCCAAACGTTCGTTTAATCGTTGTCGATCCGCGCGCGACACCTACCGCTGAAGTCGCCGATCTTCACCTCCCCATTCAACCGGGAACCGATATCGATCTGTTTAACGGTATCGCCTACTTACTTCTAGAATGGGGCGCGATCGATGAGAAATTCATCGGGGAACGCACCGCGAATTTTGATGCTTTTGCAGAAACCGTTCGCTACTATACCCCCGAAAAAGTTGCCCAACGCTGCGGTATTACTGAAGAACAATTACAGCAAGCGGCTACCTATTGGGCAGAATCCCAGCGCGTTCTTTCCCTTTGGTCGATGGGACTCAATCAATCTTCGGAAGGAACCGCAAAAATCAGAACCTTAATTAACTTGCATCTCCTCACCGGACAACTCGGAAAACTGGGCGCGGGGCCGTTTTCTCTGACCGGACAGCCGAACGCGATGGGCGGGCGAGAAGCGGGCGGTTTGTCCCATTTGCTTCCCGGCTACCGCAGCGTCACCGAAGCGCGCGATCGCGCCGAAATCGAGCAATTCTGGGGCTTTCCCGCCGGTCAAATTTCCCCTCAGCGGGGACGCAATACCTGGGAAATCATTACGGGCTTAGAAAGCGGCGAGGTAAAATTACTCTGGATTGCAGCCACGAATCCCGCAGTTAGTCTGCCCGACCTAGTACGCACAAAACGCGCGTTAAGTCAATCTCCTTTCACAATTTATCAAGAAGCTTACTATCCGACCGAAACGACGGCCTACGCGCATTTATTGCTTCCCGCTACGCAATGGAGCGAAAAAACCGGCGTAATGACGAATAGCGAGCGCCGCGTTACCCTTTGTCCCGCCTTCCACAAACCGCCGGGAGAAGCGCGGGAGGATTGGTCGATTTTCGCTGAAGTCGGGCGACGCTTGGGATATGAGGAGCAATTTCCCTTCCAAACGTCCGCCGATGTTTACCGCGAGTTTGCCCGAACGACGCAAGGTCGAGTTTGCGATATTAGCGGCTTGAGTCATGAGATTTTACAGCAACAAGGGCCGCAGCAATGGCCATTTCCGGAGCCAAAGACCGAAAATCTCGATTCATCGGTTTCTAAGCGACTCTACACGAATCTTCACTTCCCGACTCCCGACGGACGCGCGCGCTTTGCCGCCTTGCACTCGCGAGGACTCGCAGAACCACCCGATCCCGATTACCCTTTTGTTTTAACAACCGGACGATTGTACGGCCATTGGCACACGCAAACGCGCACGGGACGCATCGATAAGATTAATCAGATGCACCCGGAACCGTTCATCGAAATTCACCCTCGGGATGCCCAGAAATTGGGGATTGAAGAGGGAGAACGGGTGGAGGTGCGATCGCGTCGGGGAAAATGCCAGTTTAAAGCCAGAGTGACTCAAGCGATCGCGCCGGGAACGCTTTTTATCCCCATGCACTGGGGCGCACTCTGGGCGGAAGAGGCGGAAGCCAATGCCCTCACCCACCCGGAATCCTGCCCCGACTCCCACCAACCCGAGCTTAAAGCTTGTGCGGTACAACTCATCGCCGTTGGTGCGTCCGATGAGTTATCCGCTCGCGAGACGGTCTCGATTCAAAATTAAAAATGCAACATTGACATACTCCCCGGCAAATATCTTGCACGGCTTGAGAACCGACTGTTTGCCAGAACACTTTTCGCCTTCTCAGTTTGGCGATATGAGCCTGAAGTTTGGCGCAGTTCAAATGCTTCCCCCACATACGGTAGTACCGTTTGTGAAGTGCAATGCAATGGTTATAAATCACCCCGGCAGCGTTGATGCTGCGTTTGAGGTGTTTATTCCGCTTACTTTGGTAGAGTTTGAACTTCAGTGTCTTCATGCTAGCATTGTATATCATCTCGATATACTGTGCCATGAAAAAGAGTGTATTTTTTAGACTGACTAGCGAAGAGCTTGAGAGATTAGAAACCTACTGCAAGGCGACAGGAAGATCGAAGTCAGACGTTCTAAGGGAACTTGTTAGAAATCTTAAGATCGAGAGAAAGCCGTCCTAGAAGGACGTAGCTCTAGACCCATTCCTTCGGTAAACTAAAAAGCGGGCAAGATGCCCGCTCTGTCCTAAACTGTCTTTTATTCTTCTTCTAAATCTGCCTCGTCGTCATCTTCTAAAACAGGCCCGCCCGCGATCGCCGGATTGCCAGCAATTTTATCGCGAACCTGTCGTTCGATCTCGGCGGCAACTTCCGGCCGTTCTTCGAGATACTTCACCGCATTATCGCGACCTTGGGCAATATTCTCGTTGTTATAGCTGTACCAGGCCCCCTTGCGGTTAACCACGCCGCTCGATTCCGCTAAATCGAGCATACAGCCAATTTGAGAAATTCCCTGTCCGAAAATAATATCAAACTCCGCAATCCGGAAAGGCGGAGCAACCTTATTTTTCGCAACTTTAACCTTAGCCCGAATTCCATACTCCCCTTCCGTTCCTTTTTTCAAAGTTTGAATGCGGCGAATATCGAGGCGCACCGAAGCATAAAACTTCAGTGCCGTTCCTCCGGTCGTCACTTCCGGACTGCCATAAGTTACGCCGATCTTTTGCCGCAACTGGTTGAGGAAAATAACCGTAGACTCTGACTTGCCGATATTACCGGCAATTTTTCGCAGCGCTTTACTCATCAAGCGCGCTTGCAAGCCGACTTGAGTATCCCCCATCTCCCCTTCAATTTCCGCACGCGGCACCAAAGCAGCTACCGAGTCCACCACGACGATTTCTACGGCAGCCGAACGGACTAATTGATCGACGATTTCTAGGGCAGCTTCGCCGTGGTCGGGTTGGGCGACGAGGAGGTTATCGATATCTACCCCTAATGCAGCCGCATAGGTGGGGTCGAGCGCGTGTTCGGCATCCACAAAGGCTGCTACGCCTCCGTTTTTCTGGACTTCGGCGAGGGCGTGGAGGGCGAGGGTAGTTTTCCCGGAACTTTCCGGACCGTAGATTTCAATGACGCGACCTCGGGGCAGACCGCCTCCCAAGGCTAAGTCTAAGGTAAGCGCGCCGCTCGATATGGTCTCGACTCGCATCCGCGTGGCATCACCGAGGCGCATAATCGCGCCTTTGCCAAAGTTGCGCTCGATTTGACTGAGAACTAACTTGAGTGCTTTTTCTTTATCGGGATTTTTAGCGATTGTAGCCATTCGTGCCTCAGAACTTGCCAATTATTTAGATGTGCGCTCTCGCCAAAAAAGCGTCGCGCTCCATTCAGGGCGATTTGCCTCTCCGTTGAGATTGAATACTGCTGTTTTGTTCTTGTTTTACCTTACCGAAGTCGGTTTTAAATTAGTACATCAGTACGACTTAATTGTAACTTGTTTTGCCTGCTTTTGGCTTCAGTGTACAAAATTGTTTGCAATCGACTCTCGGCGTTCCGACAAGAGCGTTTTACTCGATATTCAAGAATTTTTGGAGGGCAGCAACCATTGCTGGCGGCCAGCGGCGGACATTTTGAACCCAGTCTAAGTCTTGGTAGCGCTTATCGATACCGATCGCGGCAACCCAATTACTCTCGGCTTCTCCTTGTTGCTTCTGTTCCCACAACGCCGCCGCGAGTGCAGCGCGCGCGTCGGGAAACATCGGGTACTTGCGAACGAGGTTGCGCATCGCCGCGAGCGCTTCGGGGGTACTCCCGGTTTGATAGAGGGCTAAGGCATAGTTAACGCGGGCAAAAGCAAAATTTCGGTCGAGATCGGCAGCTTTGCGGTAATCGGCGATCGCATCTTGCCACTGTCCCCGTCCGGCTTCGGCGTTGCCGCGATTGTTGTAGGCGGCGGCATCGTTGGGATTGAGGTCTAAGACTTTATTGTAGTCCGCGATCGCGTCTTCGTAGCGGCTCTGCCCTTCGTAAGCCGTACCGCGATTGAGATAGGGATCTGGAGCATAAGGGGCTAGTTCGATGGCGCGATTAAAATCCGCGATCGCTTCCTCCAAATGATTCTGTGAGACGCGAACGCTGCCCCGATTGCTCCAAACTGCCGGATTGTCGGGAAATTGCTCGATTAACTGCGTCCAGTCTCGTTCTGCCGCCTGTAAATCCCCCTGCTGCGAAGCCTGAATCGCTTTTTGCGCCAAAGCCTCCCCGGCTTGTAATTGTTGCTCGGTGTAGGTTGGAGCAGCCAGCGCCGATCCCATCCCGCAAAATAGCAGTAGCGCGCACAGCACGCCCAAACTCCAACGTTTCATAAATTCGCTTGCAAATTCTTTCACCCAACATTATCCCATCTAGTCTAACGCTGCTGGCTTGCCCGGGCTTTAACCCCCGCTTAAATCCATCGATCCCCGAGTTTACGCGCAGTCACTCATGAAAAACTCATGAAATCAACAAAGATTGTGATGGAGATCGCATCGAAACGCCAGTGGATTCTGTTAGTTTAAAGAGCAGGAATCACAGGGCTGCTTCTACAAACGCCGCACCAACTGTCTGATTCCAGCCTAGGATGCTTTCACAGACAGGAGAAAAATGAAATTTAAGAAAGTTAAGCTCGTGCAAGAGTTTTATACACTTTGTTGCCCTGGGGGGTCACACACCTCTTCATAAAACTTTTCACAGTAGCTACAGTAATCATTATCATAAGTAAAATTCTTCACCCTCGCGGTGAAGGAGAAGGAAGCTCCTTTAAAGTTGGCACGTTCAACGAGTGAGGGATTTGCTTCTATTAGCCTTTAATATAGCCCGCCCGCACCATCGCCAGAGAGTTAACTAGCTCTTTCTAAAGCGCGATGGTCTCTAGATTTTAAATTTTAGATCGATAGCGAGAATCGCCATGTCGAGTTTTTTAGAACTGACGGTCGATAGCTTTGTCGAACGTATCGAGGAATGTTATCGCAGCCTCTATAGCAACCTTAAACCTCATTACCTGAAGGTTTTAAGGGAGGCAGCGCAACGCTCTATGGCAGTCCTCGGACAGTGCGATGCAGCGTATCACAATGCCGACCATACAATGCTCGTGACCCTCGCGGGTCAAGAAATTCTGTTGGGAAAACAAAAGTTAGAAGGGAATATTTCGGCCGAGGCGTGGCTGCATAGCATTATTTCTTGGCTATTGCACGATATCGGCTACGCGAAGGGAGCTTGTAGCCGCGATTGTCCGGAGCAAAATATTTATGCCCTCGGGCGCGGGGAAGCAGCGATCGCGCTGTCGCCAGAAGCAACAGCCGCGAGCTTAACGCCCTATCACGTCGAACGCAGCAAGCAGTTCGCGCGGGAAAACTTTAGTAACTGTTCTCCCTTAGCGATCGAAATTCTCGAACGGAATATCGAACTGACTCGGTTTCCCGTACCGAAAGGGGAACTCTACGCCGATACCCTCGGTTACGCCGGACTGACGCGCGCGGCTGACTTAATCGGGCAACTCGCCGATCCCCAGTACCTCAGCAAACTTCCCGCTCTTTATCGCGAATTTGAGGAAACCGGCGCCAACCTAGCATTAGGTTGCCGGAGTGCGGACGATTTGCACGCCTGCTACCCGAACTTTTTTTGGAAGGTCGCTTATCCCTATTTTAAAGATGCGTTGCCTTACTTGAAAGCGACGCAACTCGGGCAGCAAATCGTAGCTAACCTCTACGCTAATGTTTTCTTAGTCGAACGGGAACTCTACGTTGCCGCGAGAGAGTATTCTTGTGCGATCGCGAAAAATTACCGCGACACCGCTGCCGATACAGCAAGTTTTGCGGCTCACTTAGAAAGCCAGCGGTTAACCTTAGCGCCGGTGTAATTAAATTTTCTCGATTAAAAACAGCTTAGTTTTTGCAGCCGCCTTGTCTGTGCCAACGACGAGGCGCGTTTCTGCGCGCGAATTACCGAGTCGCTCTCAGCCAACAACCGGTGGGTGTGACGAAGCCTTACATAAAGAATTGCAAACGTAACTTCATCAAAACTTTAAAAAACCCTAGGTTTTTGTGCTGTTTGCATGAAGATAGCTAGAACGCGGCTAAACTTGTGAAATTGTTGGGTAAGGTAGAGATATCCGTAGATCTAATTATAGGTCTAACGCTTTTTCACTCATTGATGTTCCAGAAGACTGCGGAAAAAACAGAAATTTCATCTAACTCTTGAAATCTCTTAAAGATTAAGTAAAGTGACTCGAATCAGTTGGCGACCTTCAAAAAGTCTTGAGTAAGATGGCTTTATAAACGTTCGCAAATAAGTTGCACTTAGCATTGCCGAACTGACTGACAACTTCACCATAATTCCTCATCTCTCTAGAAACGACAAAGCGATGATTACTACCCCACTTAACTTGCGAGCGGTTAACCTAACGGAATCTCAATACATTGAACGGGGTTTTGAAGTAGTTCACCGTTCTGTTGAATGCAAGATTAAACGAGCTATTGATATTATTGGTGCTTTAGTTGGATTGGGAATTGCGATCGCGATCGCTTTACCTATCGCCATTGCCATTCAATTCGATAACCCAGGGCCGCTTTTATACTCTCAGATGCGCTGCGGCGTAAACGGTAAACCCTTCCGCATCTGGAAGTTTCGTTCGATGATAGTCGGAGCCGAGCGCAACAAACACCTCATTAAAAACGAAGCCCAAGGTTTCATCTTCAAAAACAACAACGATCCTCGCGTCACTCGGGTCGGTCGATTTCTCCGCCGTACCAGTCTTGATGAATTCCCTCAATTTTGGAACGTATTAAAAGGGGAGATGAGTCTAGTTGGAACTCGTCCCCCCACGCCAGATGAAGTTGTAAGCTACGGATCCTACCACTGGAAAAGACTGCGAGTCAAGCCGGGACTGACCGGAGAATGGCAAACGCGAGGGCGATCGAGCGTCAAAAACTTCGACGAAATTGTCAGTATGGATTTGGACTATCAACTGTGCTGGTCGATTCTCTACGATCTCCAGCTAATTTGGAAGACAATTCATGTTGTCTTAGCCCGTCGAGGAGCGTGTTAAACGCAGGATATAGCACGATACAATTGATGGATGCCGAACCGTAACTGCCCCCATCTGCATTCATCAATTTGTAATGAATATCCCAACCCTCGTCACTGTTTCTCGCCTCCTTGCCGTACCGATTCTCCTCTGGAGCTTGTCGGAGCCAACCCCACAATCCCGCTGGATAGGGGTGGTTTTTTTTATTGTTGCAGCGGGAACGGATTGGCTGGATGGTTATTTGGCGCGAAAACTCGACCAAGTGACGGATTTGGGCAAATTTTTAGATCCGTTGGTCGATAAATTGCTGGTATTAGCACCGCTGTTGGCGTTAATCGAGCTAGGTCAAATTCCCGCCTGGGGCGTTTTTTTGATTTTGGGGCGAGAGTTAACCATCGCGGGCTGGCGAGTCAATCAAACTACAATTTCTGGGGCGAATATTTGGGGGAAATTGAAAACAGTCAGTCAAATTATTGCGATCGCGCTATTAATTGCACCGTTAGGCGCGACTTGGAAACTGCCTTCTTTAGTGGCTTTTTGGGTTTCTGTTGCTTTAACGCTAATTTCAGGTTTAATTTATTTGATACCGTCAGGCGCAACGAAAGACACTTCAACGCTAACATCCAGCATCGCCGATCGGGGATAGTTCGATAACTTCCCCCGCTCGCTCGATACGAATCGTTGCCGAGGAGATGGCGATTGACTCAATTTCTCCTTTTTCCCCTAATGCTACCGAGACTTCAACTCGTAAGGTTTTATCTTCGTTTTGAAAGGTTTGAGCGATGGTTTGTCCGTAGAACTCCTCTCCAGAAGCAGCAATTCTTTGAAACTTAACCAGTTTGCCATCAATTTTCATCCACATTTCCCCCTCGTTTAAGCCATTAAAGAAAACGAGCTTCGGAACTCTCTCGCGGGTAGGTTTCCACAAAGACATCCCGCACCCTCCGCCACCAACAGCGTTAAGTTCCTGGAAAGTAAACTCACCCACTTTGAGAGAACGAGGACTCGGCAAGTCGGGAATGGAGGTTGGCGTTGGTGCTGGACTAGAAGAGAGAGAAGTGTTCGTCACTGGCTGGGAGGAAACGCGAGCGGAAGGCGGAAGCGCAACGCAAGCGGATAGCGCACCGAAGAGAACAACGGGAGAGAGTAAAAGAATAGATTTCTTCATCGCTTGCAAATCCTCAATCGTTAGGCTTTTCAGCCCTATCCTTCTTTTAGCGGAAGGAAAGGTATTTAAGGTTTACAAGGGCGCGATCGCGATTTCCCGATAAATTTGAAAATTTACAAGTCTTTATTCTCGTCTCTCCAAGCGTTGAACTCACGGTTCTCTATGCGCTTGACCCGTTTCAGTTGGCAGCCTGCCCAGTAATAATAACCCGAAAATCGCGGGGGGAACGGTGACGAGCAGGAAAGCATTGAGGTCAGTCGGCGCGATCGCGAGATAAGAACCGCCGTATTTAATCCCTGCCGAGATAAAGGTCGAAGCTAACAGAATTTTAATAATAAAACTGATTCGATCGTTCATAAAAACTCTCGCAAATCCTAATTTTTAAGGTTGAAATTCAAATAACCGAACGATTGAGAGGAATCGCGATCGCGAACTCGGTTCCGGTTTCAGGATCGGACTGACAAGTCAATAGACCGTTATGAGTTTCCTCAACAATTTTACGTCCGATCGCCAGCCCCAAACCCGTGCCTTTCCCGATCGGTTTAGTCGTATAGAAAGGATCGAACAAATATTTTTGGCTTTCGGGGGGAATGCCCGAGCCGTTATCGCGAATGCGGACGATAGCGTAGGGGGGTTTAGCTTCTTCGCTACCTTCCTCGGACTGCGATGATGAGAATTCTGAGGAGAGGGCGCTAACTTCGGTCGAGATAGTAATTCGGGGATGATGCGAGGGATTATTCGACGATTCACCCTCTGTTTGCTCTTCTAGTGCGTCGATCGCGTTCCCTAAGATGTTCATAAAAACCTGATTGATCTGAGAAGGGTAACAATCCACTAAGGGCAGTTCGGTGTAGTTTTTAATCACTTCAATTTCGGGACGCGGCGCTTTCGCTTTTAGGCGGTTGCTGAGGATTAAAAGCGTGCTGTCGATACCATCGTGAAGATCGATCGCTTCCATGCGATCGCGATCTGTACGAGAAAAGTTACGGAGCGATAACACTAATTGTTCGATGCGCTCTGCTCCTAGGGACATCGAAGTCAGAGTTTTGGGTAAATCTTCAATTGTAAAATCGATTTCGATTTCTTCTGCGTAATCTTGAATCGCTTGCGGCGGGTTAGGAAAATGTTGTCGATAGAGTTCGAGCAGTTGAATCAAAGAATTCACGTACTCTTGAGTATATTCGAGATTGCCGCAAATGAAGTTGACGGGGTTTTTAATTTCGTGGGCAATTCCCGCCAGCGACATTCCCAAGGCCGACATTTTTTCAGTTTGAATCAGTTGTGCTTGTGTTTCTTTGAGATCTTCTAATGTGCTTTCTAGTTCTCGAGCTTTGGCGCGGGCGAGAATTGCGGCGGTTTTACTTTCTTCATAGAGTTGTGCTTGGTCGATCGCGATTGCTAATTGATCGACCACTGCTTTCAGTAATTCCCGATCTGAATCCGTCCAATTGCGAGGTTTTTGGTATTGTTCGCAGACAATCAAACCATCTTGTCCGGAGCGAGTTCGGATCGGCGCAATTAATAAGGCTTGCAAGCCAACCGCCTGCAAGCGAGCGCGCCGTTCTCCCTCCAGTTGCGGATCTCGATCGATATCGTCGATAACCATGCAACTAATTTGAAGGATGGACGATCCCAAGCCTTCTAAAGCATCGCTTATTTCTAGATTGCAGAGATAGGATGAGATCGCAGCACAGGCGGCGGGTTGAAAGCGTTGACCCTGCGCTCCAGTCAAGTACCACAAAAGACGGCAGCAGTCAAGGTCTAATAAATTAGCAATCTCTTCGACTGCAATCGTTAAAATCATCTTCAGGCTAAGCGAACTGCGAATCTTCGTTGTCAGCCGCTTTTTTAAAAGTTTTTCGCGCTCTTGGAATTCCCGATATTGTTTTTGAGTGGTTCTCAATTGTTCTTGGGCGCGACTTAAGCGTTGATTGGCGCGTAGTAACTGGAGCATCAGCAGATTGAGCGCGCCGCTTTTGGCTTCTAACTCGCAGCGATGGTGGAGTCCTTGAGATACTTCCGCCAGCAGATCGATCGACATCTGCTTTTGAGGGGAATCCCAAGTTTCCAGGCCCAGCCAAGGTTGAGGAGCGATCGGCACTTGAGAGTCCCAGACGATCTCAAATTGTCCTTGGTGCGAGACTCGTCCGATGCGGCAGGGTTTCCAGAGATGCTGATTTTTATCGATAAAAATTCTGCCGCCGGGAGCGGTAAAAGTAAGACCCCAGGCAGCTTGGCGCGCGCGATCGCTTTCAAACGAGCCTGCCGCTTCGACTGCCGCTTTCCACAAATAAACGCGCGTGTAAGCGGCTTCAATCGGATCGCTCGTCACCCGATCCGCTCCGTACATAGCTTTAAAATTGCGCACGAAGGTTTGATTTTCCGGAGTCGCCAAACTTTGGAAATAGCTCCAACTGGCGTAGTGTCCCATCGCAGCTTCTCCGATTTGGCGCAATTCTTCCTCGGCTACGCTAACGGCTAAAGTCGGTAGTTTCTCCGGATCGAGGCCTGCCTTGCGATAAGACTGGTAAAAACCGATGTTGCTATCGCCATTGAGCGTACTAAAGATTACATCGGGTTCTGCTTGCGCGATCGCCTTCAAAATCCATTCAAAATTCATCGTTCCCAAGGGAACGTAATGTTCGCCCAGACAAACTCCCCCTTTCTGCTTGAGTTCGGCGCGAATAATTTTGTGAATCGTGCGGGGAAAAACGTAGTCCGAACCCACCAGGTAAAAACGCCGTCGATTTTGCCCTAACAGCCAGCGCACTGCCGGTTCGATTTGTTGGTTGGGGCAACTCCCGGTATAAAAAACGTGAGGCGACTCCTCGAGACCTTCATACTGAAGGGGATACCAGAGCATTCCATTGTGCTCCTCGAGAACGGGAATAACCGCTTTGCGACTGGCTGAAGTCCAACAGCCAAAAAGGGCAACTGCGCCGCGATCGCGAAGTAATTGTCTAGCGGCCCGAGCGAATACCGCAGGCTCTGAAGCCCCATCCACCACCAAAGGCTCGATGGTTTTGCCGAGAATCCCTCCGGCTTGATTGATTTCCGCGATCGCCATTAACGTCGCATCTTTCAAAGACGGCTCCCCGATCGCCATCGTCCCCGTCAGAGAATGCAAGATGCCGACGGGAACTGTAGAATTTATAGCCGTGCTGTTTCTCGGAGACTTACTTCTCGCTCTAGCACCAACGCGCCTTTTTCCAGCCCGTTTTCTTTCTCCCTCGGAAATGGGATTGTTTGTTTGACTCATCCCTCAAAAGTCCCTCCCAATTCTCAAAGCACAATTCTCGATCTTAGAAGAAAATGTTCTGACAATGTGTTACTGTTCGCACGCTCTGAACTTTGGCTCCGAAAGCGCGGAAGGGTCAATTCGACTTAGAATTCAGACGGACGGTTTCTGTTTAAGTGTGAGAGTGAAAGGTTGTGGCGCGATGCCACAGGACGAAGGTTCGACTAACCGGCTGCCGATGAGGGATGCACCCGAGGAAAAAGGAAAGAGTAGCAATATTACTGAGGCTTAGAGCTTCAGTGCGCCCAACAAACCTTTTTAAATCGTTCTACTTGAGCTTTTGTTTGATAAACCCAACTAATTGTACCAACTGTTTCTTCAAGCCTTCAATTTCACCATTCATTTTGGCGACTTGTTGTTTGAGAGCCTCAACCTCCGCTTGTAGGGCAGAGCTATCGCCCGTGGGAGCCGCCGGACTCGGAACCGCCATAGCAGGACGTTCTCTCGCCTTTTTCGTCGCATCTTGAATCGCCTCGAGCAACTGCTTTTTCTCGAAAGGCTTGCCCACAAATGCGAAATATTCAAACGGTTCCGGAAGTTTCTCCGTGACTTCTTCCTTGCGTCCGGACATCATTACTAAAGGAATTGCTTGAAGTTCGGGACGCTTCTGAATTTCTTGGTAAACCTCCCAACCGCTCATCTTCGGCAGCAAAAAATCCAGCATGATCACGTTGGGATGCTCGGAACGGATTAAGCTAAGTCCTTGCGCCCCATCCTTCGCTTCAATAACGTCCACATTCGCGGGTAACATTTCTTTCACTCGCATCCTGATCACTTTGCTATCGTCGATAACCAATATCTTGTGTGCTGCCACCGCTAACTCCTTGAGGTGATGAAAAACACGAGCAACTCCGAATCCGATTGGCGTTTGCGGGATTGAGGGGGAAGGTTTAACCCGTTCGAGAGCTTCCCCTCCCGGTTATTGGGGCTGACTCGTTCAAAATTGTAACAACAGTTTTAGCTCTCTGAATCCTGTTTGCGCGACTTCATCCTCTATTTAAACCTATTGCTCGACTCAGTGTGCGGCGATCGGCAAGAAAATTCTCTGGCGAAAGGGTTGCGAGGGGGGACAGCAGCCCTTCGGCAGGCTCGGGACATCGTTTGACAATTGAGAATTAACAATTTTTAATTTTAAAAGTGAATGCTGGGAGATTAGCCGAATGATGACTTCAAAAAAAAATACTATGCGGTTTTAAAAGGGAAAACAACCGGAATCTTTACCACTTGGGCGGACTGCGAACAGCAAGTTAAAGGTTTTAGCGGTGCTGTTTATAAGTCTTTTAAGACAAGGGCAGAAGCAGAAAGCGCCTTACAATCCCCGGAGCAAGGCTTTTTACCGTCTCAGAAACCTCCCAAACCGCAACCGCAACAAATTTTAGTTCTCCCTAGTGAATGTATTGCCCGGAGTATTTGCGTGGATGCTTCCTGTCTGGGCAATCCCGGCGATGTCGAATACCGAGGAGTTGATACGCAAACGGGCGAGGAGATATTTCATCAGTCCCCCCTCCCCTATGGGACGAATAATCTCGGAGAGTTCCTGGCGATCGCGCGCGGACTGGCTTATTTGAAAGAAAGAGGGCTGGATTGGCCGATCTATTCCGATTCTCGGACGGCGATGCTTTGGGTGAAAAATCGACAAGTTCGGACAACGTTAACCCGAAGTGCCAAGAATCAAGAGATCTTTGAATTAATCGATCGCGCTTTAGACTGGCTCGAAAACAATGAATACCGCAATCGAATTCTGAAGTGGGATACAACGAACTGGGGAGAAATTCCGGCGGATTTCGGGCGCAAGTAATACCCATTAAAAATTAAAAATTAAAAATTAAAAATGAAGAAGCCTAGATAGGTTAGGGGTTTTAAGGAGCGGAATCGCGCACGGCGATCGAAATCTTGAAGTCGCGGGCGCGATCGCCGCGCACGTCGATCTGATATTGTCCGCTTTGCAAGACTTCTCCTTCCCACAACTGCACCCCGCGAGCATCCTCCACCAAGCGACTGTCTGGAAAACGAATTTCGAGGTTAACGCGCCCTTGCAGAACGGCAGCTTGTAGCACTTGTCCGGCTTTCACATCAATTAAGTAACGTTTCACCGTTTCCGGACTGGTTGCACCGCTCAGTTCTAGGGGTTCTCCCTGAAGAGCGGGCGGGTAGGTTACGGATTCGCTCTCAACGGTGGGTTCGGGGGGAGTGGGAGTTGGGGAGGGCGAGGCGCTAGGCTCTTCGACTGAGGGCGAGGGTTCGGGCGCGACGGGCGTTTCGAGGCGCAAATTCAGTTCGTACTCGGAATCGCTCTGTTTTGCGTCGGGAGCCGAAAACAGTTGGATGGTGTAATCGCCCGCTCTGGGGAGCGTTCCTTCCCAGGTCTTGACAGAAGAAGCTTCTTGTGAAATGAGCCGACCGTTAGGTTGAAAGATTTTCAATAAAACGCCTTCGCTGCGAACTCTGGCCTGCAAGCGCTGATCGGCGCTGCCGGGAATGATGTAGTTAGCGATCGCGCGGCCGCTTAAAACGTTGCGATCGACAAAACTTTCCCCCGCCAGTAAGGGAATGCGCCGCGTCGTCTCCGATACTTTCGTTGGCGATGGCGATGGCGATGGCGTAGCGTTGGGTGTGGGCGAAGGACTTTCGGCGGCTGATTCGGAAGGCACGGGCGAAGGCGCTTCGGTGGGGCGCGGTCGGGAGAGAAAGCTGGCTAACTGCCAAGCGCTAACCCCCGCAATAATCGCCACAATAATCGCCAGCAGGGTAATAACCAAAGGATTATCTAACAGCGCGTAGGCTTTTGGCTCCGGGATAGAAACTTGGCGCTGGGGGGCGGCAGGTTTTTGAGGCGGAGGCGGCGAGGAGGGGGAAGCTTTTGCAGTTTGTTGAGGTCTGCCGACAGCGACGGTGGCTAAGTTGGAAGCTGGGGGAGGCGGCGCTGCGGGTTGGGGCGGCGCTGCGGGTTGGGGCGGCGCTGCGGGTTGGGGCGGCGCTGCGGGTTGGGGTGGCGGTGCGGGTTGGGGCGAGGCTAAAGCTTGTTTGACTTCGTTTGCGGCGGTATAGCGTTCGCTCGGGCGCGGTTGCAGCATTCGCTCGAGGACGACAGTCAAGGCGGGACTTACCCTTGCAAACTGCTGCCACTGCCAAGTTTGATTTAAGGGTTCGTATAATTCTGCGGGTTCTTTCCCCGTCAGTAGTACGACGGCGGTAGCGGCGAGGGCGTATAAGTCGCTGCTGGGGTTGCTTTGTCCGGTTTGGCGCTGTTCTGGCGGTGCGTAGCCGATACGAGCGGCGACGGTGGAGAGACTTTGCCCGTCGGCAGATTGGAAGCGATGGGCTAATTCGGAGATTGCGCCAAAATGAGTGAGTACGGGTTCGCCCTCCGTATTTTTCCCCATTCCGGCTAAATTACCGCGCAACGCGATCGTTTCGGGGGTAATATTGCCGTGAACGATGTTGTGGCGGTGAAGATAGTCTAGTACGGGGAGTAGGCGTTCGAGGAGCGATCGCACTTCAGCTTCGCTGAAATTACTTCCCTCTCGTTGACGCGCTTGCAGCAACTCCCGCAGCGTTTGACCTTCGATATAAGTCAGAACCAGAAATAAACGACCGTCTTGCTCGAAAGAGGCTTGAACTCCGGCAACTTGCGGATGCTGGAGGCGATAAAGTCGGTTGGCTTCTTGCTGAAAACGTTCTCGTGACTTGGCTTTGACCTCCTCGGTCGCTGTGGGATTGAGAGGCAGTTCGGCGACGACACACAGGGCATTAAATCGTCCTTCATCGCGCGCGAGATAGGTGCGCTCCGGCGTGGTGCTATCGAGAAGGCGGATCGTCCGATATCGTTGATTTAAGAGCGTTCCTGGCTCGAGAGGAGATAACATGGGATGAATTATGAATTATGAGTTATGAATTATAAATTATGAGTGGGCAATGATGAGGGATAAATAGGAAATTACGAATTACGAATTACGAATTACGAATTACGAATTACGAATTACGAATTATATAACTTTTTAGTTCCTAAAATATAAGGCAGTAATCGAGTCATGTTGCGCGCGTCGTCGATGCCGCGATGGTGCGTTCCTTCTAAGGGAATGCCTGCTAGTTCTAAGGCTCCATTCATCCCGTAACGTTTGGGTAATTGCTGAGTTTCTGTGAATAAAACTTTGAGATTGAGATGCTCGCTGGCGAAGGGATAAGGGAGTTTGTGGAAGCGGCTATCTTGCTCGAATTGTTTGCGATCGTAATCCCCCCAAGAACAAAATAGGGCGTTAGGATAAGCTGATTTCCAAGTGTTAAAAGCGGCGATCGCGTCGGCATAACCGGGGGCGCGATCGACCTGTTCTTGCGCGATTGTCGTTAATTGTTTGCAGAACGCCGTTAAGACGGGATGGCGAACTGGTTTAACAAAGGTTTGAAAGGAATCAACACTTGACAAATTTTCCCGTTTGACCATTACTGCGCCAATTTCAATAATTTCCATTTCATGGCGCTTAATCGTTTGGAGATCGCAACAAGTCGCTTCGAGATCGACGATTAAACAATAGTCGTACCGAGTGAAATCTATCATTCATCCTTCCTCCTTAGTTTATTTTGTCCCAACTACCGCTACATTCCAACACATTCGTTTCAAACCCGGAATTTTTTTCAAAATTCGATCCAATTTCTCCAAGCGTTCGTAATTGGGTTTCAATCGCATTTGCTCGATAATAATTTTTTTCCAATATCGCTCTTCGTTTGGGTTAACTCGTTCGACGAGATAAAACTTGAGAAAAATCCACAAACTCGCGAGCCAAAATGTATCGTACCTAATTTCGGAAAACTGCGATCGCGCTTCTTGGACGATGCGAATATCAAGGGGCATTTCATCTTCGGTTCTCACCTCTGTCGCGATACGGCGGTATACATTAATGACGGGATTGTGTTTGAGCGGATCCCAAAAACAGGCTTTGCCACCCGGTTTGAGGACGCGGTGCATTTCCCGTAGCGCCATTTGAGGATCGGGAAGATGATGCAATAAATTCGCGGCATAGACAATATCGAAGGTATTATCGGGAAAGTCTAAGGCCATTGCATTGGCAGTTTTTGCTTCAATCTGTACGCCATTTTTTTCGGCTAATTGCCGAGCAACTTCTACCATACCGGGGGCATAATCCGTTGCGATGCAGTGCGCTCCTTTTAGAGCGAAATAAACGCTATTTTCGCCCGCGCCGCACCCTAAGTCGAGAAGATATTTCCCGCGAACATCGCCCAATTGTTGCAAGATAAAGCGATTTTCTGGTGCGGTGCAAGCTTCAAAGTAGTCGCGGACGCAAATGCTGTCGGCATCAATTGCGGCTGCCCACCGATTGTGAAATTCCCGTTCGTTCTCTAGCGTTTCCTGGCGTAAAAATTGGAGTGGTAAAGTCATCACAGTTATCAGTTATCAGTTATTAATTGTTAGTCAGGAGTTATAAGTCAGGAAGTTGTCAGTCAGGAGTTAGCCGTTCGCTGTTAACTGTTTGCTGGTTTTGGCGCACATTTTTCGGTAAGCTGTAGTAGCCGTAGCGATAAGGGTGTTGCGCGTATGTCTTCTCAACAGTTTCAAGAAACCTACGAAAACATATACACCACGGGCATCAAAATTTTACAGTACCTTCAAGAAATGCGCGCGGTGCAGATGAGCTTGGGGCAGGAATCCGACGCTTCGGGTAGCATTGAAGATGACCTCACGCGCGCTTTAGGTGCGCTTCAGGAACAGCGCTATCAGGTTGCGGTGATTGCAGCGATGAAGGCGGGGAAAAGCACGTTCCTGAATGCGCTGATTGGGGCGGACGTTCTGGCGAGCGAGACTGAAGCTTGTACGGTGTGCCGTACCGATATTCGTCCGATTCCCGAGGGTGCAGCCCCGAAACTCTGGGAACACCGACAGGGACAGAGTAAACCGATTTTACTAGCACAAGGCGACGCGATCGCGATTAAAACCAAATTTTTGCAGCGCACCCACGAAATTCGCGCCACTGCTAACCAAGACGACGCAACGCGCTTTACTCTCGAACATCCCATTGAAGCGCTCAGCGATCTTCCGGCGTTGAATGGGTTAACCTTGGTGGATACTCCCGGACCGAATGAGTGGCAGTCTGTTGATTTTAACGCGATCGCGCTCAAACAAGCCGCCCTAGAAGCCCTACGCACCTGCGATGCCATTCTTTTCATCCTCGATTACGGCTCGTTTAAAGATAATACCAATTCCGAGTTACTTCAAGATTTAATCGAACAGCGCCAAGAATTTTTAGCGCAAAACACCAGCAAAATTTATTTTTTATTGAATAAAATCGATCGCAAGACGGAAGACGACAGACCGATTGAAGATACAATTGCCGACCTGCGACAATTACTGATTAAGTTCGGCATTCCTCAACCCGTCATTTATCCTGCCAGTGCTTGGCTGGGGCTGCTTGCTAAATTGATTCAACAGGATACAGCGACTCCCAACCACATTAAAGATTTTAAACGTTTTTTCAGTGCGAAATACGCCCGCGAGAATGAAGAAGGCGACATTATTATCCCCAGTCCCAAAAAAATCGCCGATCGCGCCCTCGAAGATAGTTTAATTAAAGGCATAGAATCCTCGGTTATTCAGAGCGTTATTGCGAATTCCGGCTGGAACTTTTTAAATGATGTTACCGCTCAACTCGAACGAGCAACCCAAGCAATTGAAGATAGTCTGAATATTCGGATTAACGGCTGGGAAATGGAACTACAACCGCTTCGCCAGCGCCTAGAAGATTACAAACAAGCCGCTCGCGTTGCTCTCTTACAAGTTAAAGGAGTTAAAACTTTAGTCGAACAACAAAAAATTAAGTTAGTGGCCCAGTTTAAAGATAAGATTTTAGATTTCGCGCGCACGGCAAAACTCACCATTGAAGAAGAAATTGACCTCTTTGTTCAATCTTGGATGGCAGAAACAGAAAATCCTGAAGCAGAACGAATCGTAGAAGATGCCAGCAACCCTTCCACTCGGTTTGATGTACCGCAACGTCTAGCGGACTCCCTCAAAAAAGTTTTTTCTGGCTTAGGCGAGCGTTCCGATAATCCTTATGAAATTCGCTGCAATAGCGAAGAAGATGTAAATTCTGTCAAAGAAGATATCAATGGTTTTTGTTCCGTTTTAATTAGCCGTTGGTGGACAAATACTCAAGATAAGCTTTCGCGAGAAGGGATGCAAATTCGCGAAGAGTTGGTTGCGGAAATTTACGAGAATATTCAGACCATTTCTAACGATCTCTCCAAGCACCTTGGCGAATCCTTAAATGTAGCGTTGAATATTAATCCGATTCAGATGCTCAATTTTGACTTCCAGGGAATTGACGCTCAAGTTCAACATTTAACGGAAACTTATACCAAACTCAAAAAAGAGAAACGGAAAGCGTTTTGTCGCGATTATGAAGTCGATGTTCCGGTCGATGAGGAGCATTCTTACTATACCATCGATCTCAAAAAGACGATTGAAGCGATCGAATTAGAAATCGATCGCCAAACCGCCGGAAGTTTAGCGATTGTCGAACGCACCATCGAAACTCAAATTGCTGAAGATTTTCGCCACGCAGAAAAACAAATTTATAATTATATCGATCGCTTCCAACTCGAATTTGAAAACTTGCTCAAAGAACGCACCCGCAAAGAGGCAGAAGCGGATCGCGTTATTGCTGCCTTGGAGTTTCAACGAGACGAATTGCACGAATATATCGGTGAACTAGCGCAAACACGCGCATCGCTTCAGCAATGGATGCCCGCTGCACCCTCTCAACCGCAATCCCCGTAGATATAACTGTATCAGTACGATTTTTATTACAAACAGACTGCGTATAAATCGACTTTTGCGGGTATAAAATTTTTGACCCCAACTTTAGTGTAAACGACGAGAATGTAAAGATCGCTACCGAACATAGATTTCTTCTTTTGAAGATTATGACTCAGAGCGGTACTTTATCGAAACTTTATAAAGTCTTGATAATCGCGTATTTTTTCGGATGACAAAAGAGTCACGAATTTACACAATGAAGTAAAGTATGGAGTGCGCCGAGGAGGAAAAGTTGATTTATGAAGGAAGTCTTGGCACTGATTCGGAAGAAGAAAGAAGAATTTGAGAAGCTAGCACTTTTTGCATTCATGCAAGACACGAGTATTGCACCGCTTGAAAGAATTTCTTGGGCCCCTTGTCTTGCGCCCTTCGCGATGTGCGTTAAAGATCTCAATAATTATGTTTTACGCAAAGAACCTGCTGATAGTCTCCTCCAAGAAATGATTAATATTCATACTTATGAGGAATGTACGCATTGGGCTTGGTATCTTGCAGACTTAGAAAAGCTCGGGGTTAATTTATCTCTTCCTTTTACAGAAACCTTACGGTTTTTATGGGGGAATGAAACCCAAAGAACTCGTCAATTGTGTTACGATCTTGCCGCAATATGTCACTTTAACGATGACCCCGTTCTCAAGTTGACGGTCATCGAATGTATGGAAACTACGGGACGAGTAACGCTTATTTCGATGTTGCCCGTCTGTCGAGAGTTAGAAGGAATAACGCGCAAGCGCTTGAGTTATTTTGGCGAAGCCCATTTAAAGGTAGAACTCGGACATATTCGAGGCAGTTTGAAAAATGACTGCATTGAAAAATTTTTAGAGGCGATCGAGTTAAACAAAGAGCAAGAAAAAACGGCTTGTCAGATTGTTGAAAAAGTTTTTGCAAGTTTCTCGGCATTGATCGACGAACAGATGGAGTACGTTCAACGCCATACGGGTCAATATTTTTTTTCAACAATAGGCTGGGAACCTAAAAAAGGGCTAAGAAGTTGTGCAAGCATGAATTAAGGCTGAACCTCAGTACAGATTTTGACCTTAAAACTAGCGGTAGGTTCGCTCAAAGAGTTAAGATATTCGAGATTGATTCGATCGCGACTCGATAACTTCACAGTTATTCAGAGACAAGTTACGGCTTTTCTCGGGCAATTCCAGCGGTAGAAAGGGAATGCTATACCACGATTTCACAACCCAAGAAGAACTCGATTATCAATACGACCCCACAGCCTCGGGTATCGATTTGTCCGTCCATCTCAATTGGTACATCACTCGCAGTGCAGAAACCCGCAAGGAACTTTCCCATCACCTTCAAGTTCCTTACGGGCCAACGCGAGCGGAATATTTAGATATTTTTCCGGCAGCCGAAGCGAATGCGCCCATTCTTGTTTTTATTCACGGCGGTTATTGGGTCATGAATGACACTCAGCCGTTTAGTTTTGTGGCGCGCGGACCGGTTAGTGCGGGCATCACTACAATTGTGCTTAATTATGCGCTGTGTCCGAAAGTAACGCTGGATGAAATCGTGCGGCAAACTCGGGCGGCGGTTGCGTGGATTTACCGAAATGCGGACAGTTTCGGTGGAGATCGCGATCGCATTTACATTTCGGGACATTCCGCTGGCGGTCACTTAACAGCAATGGCGATGGCAACCGACTGGGAAAACGACTACAACCTGCCCCAAGATATTATTAAAGGCGGCTGCGCGGTTAGCGGTCTATTCGATTTAATGCCATTCCCTTACACTTGGCTGCAACCGAAACTCCAACTTACCTGGGGCGAGGTACTGCGCAATAGTCCGATTCGCCACATCCCCGAACGCGCCGGTTCCCTGATTATTACCTACGGCGGCGATGAAACGCCTGAATTTGCCCGTCAGTCGCAAGATTTTCTGAGGGCTTGGCGAAAAAAAGGACTTAAGGGCGAGTATCTCCCGCAACCGGGAAAAAATCACTTTAGCGCGATTGAGGGATTTATTGATGTTAATAACCCCCTAGGTGCGGCAATCCTGAAGCAGATACAGACTTCGACGAACTGCGAGAGTTGATACAGATTGCTTTATGCTCGATTTTCCCGATGAACTTTCCGAACTCGAACCCGAGGCAAAAAGCGAAAGCACGACTGCCGAACGCCTGGTAGAACTGGCACGTCGAAGCCAAGAACTGGCGCGCATCGTAGCTCAAAATCCTTACGCGCCGACTCACCTTCTTAAGGAATTGGGCTATAGTCACGATGTTTTGACGCGGCAAGCGGTTGTTGCTAATCCGAACGCGCCAACCGATATTTTATTGAATGTTGGTGGGGAGTTTCCCCAACAGTTGCTCGATAATCCGGTTTTTGGACTGCTATGGCTGGAAAACCCCGATTTAGTTGCAGCAATGCCTCAACGCACTTTATCCCGGCTGCTGGAATCTCTGCGCGGACAGCAGGAATTATTGGAGATTGTAGCGAATCATAGCTCGCGCTCGATTCGCTATCATGCCTATCGAGTATTACGGAAACCGAATTGCGCGATCGCTTGCTTGGAACGTTTGGCTGGCAGCGAGGATGGCGAAGTGCGCAGCGCGATCGCGGATAATCCTCAAACGCCCTTGTCTATTTTAGAACGATTGGCAGACGATCCTGATGATAACGTGCGCCGCAGTATTTCGAGAAATTCCAACACGCCGGTTTCTTGGTTAATTAAGTTCGCCAACGATCGCAGCGATGACGTGCGCGCGAATACTGCCCGCAATCCGCGAACGCCGGCCTCGGTATTGGAACAATTATCGCGCGATCGCGTGCAATCCGTTCGCTACGTTGTCGCCCGCCACCCCCAAACACCCCTCTCGGTGCTAGAAACTTTGGCAGCGGAACCCGATGTCAATATGCGGTGTGCGGTGACTCAAAATCCCAATCTTCCTGTCGGGGTGTTAGAAAAATTGGCACAATGTTCGGAAACGAGCATAAAACGGGCGATAGCCAGTCACCCGAAAGCCCCGATAGTGCTGGTTCGAGGATTGCTGTATGAGGGGGCAAAATGGTTTCGCGGCGATGTAGCACGCGATTCTCAGTCTGTTGAAATTTTGGAGCGATTAGCGCGCGATTGGGAACCTTGGGTGCGTCAGGGCGTGGCGGAGAACCGTCACACGCCTACTATCTTGCTGGAGAAGTTGTCAAAGGATGAGACGATGGAGGTGCGGCTCAAGATTGCCCAGCATCCCAATACCCCAGCAACCGTGTTAGCTTGTTTAGCCAGCGATCGCTATTTGAAAGTGCGGACGGAGGTTGCTAAGAATGTTAACACTGAAATTGAAGTCTTAAAAGGGTTAGCGCGCGATCGCATCGCCCCCGTTCGTCAAGCCGCCCAAATAAGGCTGCAATCGTTTTTGTAATTCGTAGTTCGTAGTTCGTAGTTCGTAATTCGTAATTCGTAATTCGTAATTCGTAATTCGTAATTCGTAATTCGTAATTCGTAATTCGTAATTCGTAATTCGTAACTCACCCTTCATAATTCATAACTCATCATTCATAATTTTCCCAAACTTCCTCCCAAGGTTCGCCACCGACTTCCAAACCGCAAAGATTACTTTCCGCTCGGAGGATGACATTTTGAGCGCGATCCCGTAGGGATCCGCTTCGCGGCGCGCGTAACGTTAACTGCAACCGTCCCAACATCGTATCCCGACAGCAGAACTGCAACCCCTCCCGCGTCGGCGCGCGCAACGGCGTTCCCGGTAAATCCGTCGTCCCCACCAACTCCACCTCGCCCTGTGCGTTGCGCGCCCGCATCTCCCAGCGTCCCCAAGGTTCGATGCGCCAACTCACCGCCGCATTCCACGGCACAAACTCGTAAAACTCCCCCCGATAGTGCAGGCAAATTAACGCCACCGACTCCATCCACCACAGCACCCCACGCCGTCCGCCGCCCGCCGTCAGCGCCAAATCCGCCTCGCCTTCAAACTGATTGCAATTTATCCAAAACCACTTCTGTGGGAACGAACGCCCCCAATTTTTCTCGCTATAAGCAGGCGCATCGCGAAACTCGTAACGCTGTCCGTTCCAGTCAATCCACCCCGTCGCCAAACCGCTTGCCATCAAAATCTGCCATCCCGGTTCAAAAATCGCGAACGAGGACAGCAAACCCGCCGTCGATTGTTGAATTCCGCGCGGATTTCCCCAACCGTATATCGGTTCGATTGTATAGTGCCAGCGACAATCGCGATCGCTGCCAGGATCGTGAATTGCCCCTTGATTGAGGCTAGCCGTCGCTTGATACCCCTCCCCCACCGCCGCCGCAAAAAGACTCGGTTCGAGTTCCTGCGGCGCAATCTCCAGATTGTGCTTGCCCCAATGTCCCAGCCCCAACCGTTCCTTCGCCCCCCAAAACCCCCGCACATCGGGAAAAGTCCGCCATAGATATTCGTCCTCCGGGCCTAAAACTTGAACCGCACCGCCGCTATTCGGTTGGTTGCCGATGGGGTCTTCAATCGAGTACATAAACGCAAACGTTTGCCCCGACTGCGGCAGCGTGACGCGGTAATACCACCCTTCAAAAAAACGACGGCTGCCATCCCAGTGGTAGCCGCTATGCGGAGTTTGGAGAGAATTGAACATAAAAAAATAATGTCTTCAGCCGTCAGCAACTAGATTTGTAGGGGTGGGTGTACCCAAAACCTTTGTTATTCTAACCAACGAAGATCTAAAAAACCGTCCCCCCAAAGTTTAGGTTATTTCGCCAGCATCCTTAAGCCGGGGGAAGGTCGGAAACGAGGGGCATGAAATACGTGCATTTGACATTTGCAATTTTTTTCCTAAAATTTAATTGAGTCTAAGTCCCTATTCGAGGTCGCGATGGTTTTCATTTCCCCAACATCAATCGCGCAGGAAGCTCCCCCACGTCCGCCCAAAGAAACCCTGCCAACGATGTACGATCTTCCCAGCGAAAATCCGGAGAAACCTGGTTTGCCTGACGAATTTCACGCCCTTCAATCCCAACTTTTAAGCCGCACGCTGCAACTGCCGAATTACTCTCCAGAAAATTGCTTTGCTGCTTTAGACCTCAATCTTTACTACACAGTCAAACATCCTCTCTGGTATAAGCGTCCTGATTGGTTTCTAGCAATTAATGTACCGCGTCTTTATGAAGGAACAGAACTTCGACGCAACTATGTTATTTGGCAGGAAGAACACAACCCTTATGTCATTGTAGAATTGTTATCGCCGGGAACTTCTAGGGAAGATTTAGGAAGATTTTATCGCGAAGAAGAAAAGGAGTTAGAAGAAGCCCAGCTAGCTTCTGAAAAACCAGGAAAACTTGAAGTCTACGAAAAATATTTACGGGTTCCGCATTACTTCGTATACAGCCGCTATACCCAACAGTTGCGATATTTTAAATTAGAAGGAGGACTCTACCGAGAACAAACTTTTCAATCCGAAAAGCCTAAAATTTGGCTGGAAGATTTAGAAATTGGTTTGGGAATTTGGGAAGGTGTATTTGAAGGAATCCCCAATTTTTGGCTGCGCTGGTGCGATGCGGAAGGAAACTGGTTGCTGACGGATACCGAGCAAGCGCAGTTAAAATTGCGTCAAGCGGCTAGAAATCTGTTAGCAACAGGCATGGGTACGAGCCAAATCGCCGAAATTTTGGGAATCTCAGTAGAGGAAGTAGAGGAAAGTGCTTATCCCTAATCTTCAATCTACGTCTAACATCTTAAAACCATTGAAAGAAATCGTACAATTTCTCGGGTAATATCAGTTTTAATAACTTCAACTTCAGACTCATTACTCTGAGATTCCTGTAATCTTATAGACAAGCGCTCTAAATCAAGTAAAACTTTTTGGACTTGTATTTTTATGTATAAAACTCGTTCTAATTTTATATCTCCATCCAAATCTTGAGTCATTAATTTCATCAATATGTCTCCAATTACTTTAAATTTTTCGTCTATTTCTTTTTCAGACAAAAATGCTCCACTTCTTCGCTTCCCTGATGATTTAAATAAATTTTCTCCACTTTCTGTTTCCTCTCCTGGTACTCGCAAGGGAACGTTTTCACCAATTGGTGGAGACGTAGTTTCTTCAACTTTAGATAAATTAAAGAGTTCAGCAAATACATCAACTAGTTGTTTAGTGTCTTCACAATACTTATTTCCGCAATCTGTGTGTATACCCATATGGCTCCTCCTTAACTTCATTGGTAAATAAATTATTGGCACAAACTTCTGATTTCTAAAGACAGGTTTTTCTCATTTGTTTTTAAGTAACCTTTTAGCTTATCGCAAGCCCCGAACAGTAAATTCGATGAATCCAGTTTAACATAATTTCTTTTACTATATTTAAAATCCCAAATTCTAATTGATTTGTCATGTCCTCCAGACGCTAAAATTCCGCTATTGTTAAAGCTTATGCTGACGACAGATCCTTGATGTTTCTTCAGTTCAGAAAAAGGATTATTGTTTGTAGCTTGAGATGGAACATGATTGTTTAGGATTCGAGAAGTTTGCCATACTTTAACAGTTCCATCCTCTTTGGCTACACCAATAAAATTACCATCTGGGCTAAACTGAGTATCATATGCTGCTCCTCCTTTATTGTCTGCTATTGCACCAATCTTATTGCCGTTTCTATCCCAGAGTTTTACAGTTCCTTCCAGGTCGCCACTAACAATTAGTTTTCCATCTAAGCGGAACCTTACTGACATAATTTTACTGCTATTTTTTCCTATACACTTGTTAACTTTTATGCCTGGTTTTGTCCTCAAATCCCAAATTTCTAAGTCGCAACCTTGATAACTATTGGCAACTAATTTAGCTGAATTTAGAGGATCAAAATCAATTCCATAGATTGAGGGTTTACTGGTTGTTACTTTTTCTCGCTGGGTATTTATTTCATTGAGTAATATTTTTTTGTTTATATCCCAAACTCTAATGTATCCATCTTGGCTACTCGCTGCTATTTTACCATCTTCACTAAAACTGATGTCATAAATCGCTCCGTAGTTGTTCGTCGGAGGCTGCCAATATAATTTACCTGAAACAGTCCAAATATTAAGAGTTCCATTCTCACCGCCAGAAGCAACGAAACGACTATCAGGACTAAAGCGCATCCTTGAAATGTCTTTTTGAAATCTCTTCGGTAATTCATGAGGGATAAATATATTTTTGTCAAGGAACCAAAAAATAATTCTTCCTCCAGTGTCAGCAGAAGCTAATATTTTTCCATTTGGACTAAACTCGACAGTAATAATTCTTTCTTTATGTGCATCTAAACGATTGCGTTCTTGAACTCGCTCAATTATAGTAGCGATTTGATTCAAGGTTTCCTGACTTTTTATTTCTAGACGTATTAATTCTTTGAGAGCTTTAATACTAGCGATTAAAGCATCAAGTTGGTTGTCTTGACTCAATAATGTTTGAGCATTACCAAGCAAAGCACCGACAGCGACTTTTTCACGCTCATTTTTAGCTCCATTGAAATATTGTGCTGTAATTCCAAGTCCTAAAGCCACTGTTGCTAAAATTCCTGCTGCCGCCGCAAATCGCGTGCGTTGTCTCTGTACTTTTACTCTAGTTTCTGCTTCTTGTCTGCGCTCTCGTTCTGCCTCGGTTGCTTTTTCAGCTTCTAACTTTTGTTCGAGTTCTGCCAAGGCGCGGGCTTCGGCTTCTTTTGCTCGTTCTGACTCAGCTTTCGCTGCCTTTTCCGCTTCTAGCTTTAATTTTCGCTCGGCTTCTGCATTCGCTTCGGCTGCTTCGCGCAATCTCCGTTCGTTGTCGAACTTTTCTTGCACTTCACGAT
Source organism: Oscillatoria sp. FACHB-1406 (assembly GCF_014698145.1). Classification (NCBI taxonomy): domain Bacteria; kingdom Bacillati; phylum Cyanobacteriota; class Cyanophyceae; order Oscillatoriales; family Oscillatoriaceae; genus Oscillatoria; species Oscillatoria sp. FACHB-1406. The sequence continues at coordinate 203,900 of NZ_JACJSM010000004.1, forward strand.
CGCGCCGCTTTACACTCTCCTCAATAAACTCCTTCTCTTCCGCCGACAACCGCACCCCTTTCTGTCCCTGCAACGCCTCCGCATCGCTCAACCACAGCCCACTTAACAGCGCCTCCTCCGACTTCCCAGCGTTGCACCAAGTCGCAAAATACCCCTCAAATCGACGCTTGCGCCGCAAATTGTCCCGATTTTCTGCTATCCAATCCCGCAGCATCCCCCAGTTTGACAGTAGCGCTTCGTGCGTCACTTCCACGTAAGATTCGTAATGATCCTCGCTGACTTTATGCAGCGTCATCGCCACTAACCGACTCTGCACTAAACTATCTAAGACGCGCTCGAACTGTTCGGGGGAATCCGCTTCTGCGGCTAAACTTTCCTTAGTAACGCGGCGACGAGTTACCGTATCGCCTTCCCCCAATTCCACCAATTCCAAACAGAGGCGGCGCAGTAAATCCCGCTCCCGCTCCTCCGGAAAGCTGCTATAAATTAAATCTGCCTTCTTATCCAGCGCGCCCCCAACGCCGCCAATTTGGTTGTATTCCTCCCAAGTCAGCACCGCTGTTTCCGAGGTTACTTCCTCAATTGCGACACGCCACAACTCTTGCAGGGCGTATTGCAGCAAGGGTAACGCTGCCGGTTGCGCTGCGACTTCCCGCACCATCCGTTCGACTAATCCACCTTGAAAGCTGACTCCGTGCAGTTTTGCCGGTTCCGCGATCGCGCGATACAATTCCTCAGTGGTTAATGGTTCCACCATATACGTCGTCGGTTGCGTTTCGTTTGCTAACGCCGCAATTTCCGGGTATTCTGCACAGCGATCGAGAAAATCGCCGCGAATCGCCATAATCACCTGTCCTTGGCGTTCTAAATTTTTAACAACTTCCGCAACGAGGTGAAAAAAGGATTTACGCAGTTCGTCATCCTTACAAAGGGTAAATACTTCTTCAAATTGGTCGATAAAGAGGATAAACGGTCGATTTTGACTGTGGAGCGAAGTCAGGCGATCGATGAGAACTTGAGGGGGATTGTACCCTGGAGTCAGAGAATCAAGAGTATACTGTTTCTCCAGCGTCGGTAATAATCCCGCTTTAACCAGCGAAGACTTTCCCGCGCCCGACGCGCCAATAATGCAGAGAAAACGCCCTTGACGCAGGCGCATCTGTAAATCCTGAATCGCTTTTTCTCGTCCGAAGAAATAGCTCGATTTTTCCCGATTAAAAGCATCCAAACCCACATAGGGATTATCGCGATTCACCCGTACTTCCGATTCTACAGCCCGCTGTGGCTCGTAAGAAACAACAGCGATCGAATTGCCATAGCCCATATAAATGGGTTGCTGTCCGGAGCGCCTTAACTGGCTTTCGATCTTATCGATCAAATTCAGACTATTAATCGTGCCATCGCGAGCCGCTGAATCAGAAGATAAAGCGGTTAATAACGCTCCTGTAAAAATGCTATGCTCTCTCCCAACGTAAGAAACTTCAAAGCTTTGGCTTGAAGCAATCAAACAAGCATTGCGCGTTTTATTGAAGACCGATAATTTTTCATTCATCAATCGTTCTTCGATTAAATAGCCGCTGTGACAACAGTCAAGCAATACCAGTAAGCTACTCAAGCGCGCATCAACTAAGAGTTGGTTTAAACTGTCTAAAGAAACGCCGTTCCGCTGCCCGGTAATTTTACCAGCGTTGGTTTCGAGCAAGCAATCCGAAGTCGCGAGATAGCCGTTTTCTTGTCCTAAAATATCGACTGTTTTGAATCCGTGTCCGGTAAAATAAATAAACGCTTCTTGCCCAACTGCTCGTTCAAATAAAAACGTTCTCAGTGCTTCACCGAGGACATTTCCTATCAATTTTTCGGGCGCGATATAATAACCTTTTGCTTCGTTCCAACCTTCCGGCAAGTGTTGAATTGTATCAAAATTGCCGTATTTCTCTAAAATTTGCGCGACAGCTTCTGCGTCCCCTGTCGCTTTCTCTAAACGCGAAAAGCTAGCATATTCTGCAATTCCAATAATCAAAGCGTGTCTTGTCATCTTGACCTGCGCTGACGAGATGTTGGGGTGAATATTTATTACAAACGCTTGACAGTATTTGGTAGATTTTGTTGAGCGCGAGGAGGTTATTGAGAGCGAAATGAGTAGATTGAAATCCGCGCTGTAACGAACTAATTTAACTCTTCTTCGGTGCGTTACGTTTTGCGCTCCGCACCCTACTGCCTAATTTAACTCTTCGGTGCGTTACGCTTTGCGCTCCGCACCCTAATGCCTAATTTAACTCTTCGGTGCGTTACGCTTTGCGCTCCGCACCCTACTGAATAATGAGTTGAAGAGATTGCACGCTGGTTATCGATTAACTCCACCAGCATAGCCCAATTTTCCGGAAATGCCAGCAAATTTGCTGAAATAGGTTCTAATGGGTTTTTTACCGAGGAAAAAAAATGTCAGAAGTCCAACGTCTGCTGATTGAAGAAAACGGCGAAGTCTACGAAATCTACGTCGAAGCGAAGGACGCGCCGAGTATCCCGCCGCCGGTTGCTAATAACCCCCGGCAATCGATGGGTGCAAATCCGGTTGCGAAGTTGCAGCAAGCGCAACAAATGATTCGCGGTTATACGGTTTATGCGTTGCGAGCGTTTAAGGAGTTTAAGGATGCAGAAATTGAGTCGGTAACGCTCAAGTTTGGGATTAAAATCGGTCTGAGTACGGGAATTCCTTATATTACTGAAGGTAAAGCCGACAGTAATTTAGAAGTTGAGGTGAAATGCAAGTTTCCCAATTCTAATGTTTGACGCATAACTTCCTATTGAGGGTAGGTTTGAAAATGGAGCGAAGCGCGACCCTTCTGCATTAGAAAAGATTTATGCTGGAGGGATGATTAATTTTGTGGCAGCGAGGGGTAAAAGAGGTGCGATATTCGCTATTGAGTCGGTTTGAGGGAGGGTTACTCGGCGGTGCGATCGCGGCGGTAAAATTACAACAACGGGGCAGTGCTGACTCGATCTCCGACGCTTGCGAACTCCAAGATAGCGCGATCGCATCGCTCCTGCGTTGCGGCGGGTTCGATGCGTCCGATTGGCTTGCCGCGATCGCAACTTTATCCCCCTCCCTGCTGCAACGCCGCCAAAAAATGACCGCCAGCGAAGTCGCGATCGCGATTTTTCCCCTCGCCTTCTACTCCCACGAACACCGAGATAGCTTGCATGCGCGGGTACGGGAGGCTGCGGGCGTTTGGCTGCACGACGGCGAAAACCTCGCCGAACTGCTACTCTGGGCTGACGCGATCGCGCTCATTTTACGCGAAAAACTCCCCCCCAACCGCCTCCTCGATAGCCTCCTCGCGAGCGCGATCGATCCCGCCGCAGAAAACCTCAAAACCCTCGAATATCTCTCCCTCCAACTCGAACGCGCCACTCCCTTGGAAGCCATTGCGCGCGCCCCCGAAGCCCCCAGCGCGATCGCCCTCGCCCTCTACAGCTTTGCCGCCACCCCCGAAGCCTTCTCCCTGTGCCTCGATCGCGCCCTGCGAACATCCCTTGTATCCCCCCTCGCACCCCTACTCGTTGGCGCGATCGCCGGTCTCTACAACAGCAGCAGCGGACTGCCAGCGCGCCCCGGACTCGACCCCTCCCAACTCCAACACCGCCAGCAGCAAGCGCGACAACTCTTTACGGCTTGGTCTGGAAGCTATCGCCTCGATCGCTGGAACCTAAACGCCCCTGTCATTGCGGGCGCTGGAATGCTGCAAGCGCGACCCTCCCTCAAAATTATCTCCCACTAGCCGACCTCATAAAAATTCCTTCGCCCCGTCCCCCCTCAGTTACAGCGTCGAACTCGAACAGACGGAAAATTACGGTCTCGTTATCTGCGAGGACTTTTGGCAATATTAAACACCTCCGAGATCGAAAAGAGCAATACAATTTGTGGGGGCGGTTTAAGCATATAGCCATACCATTAGCGTTAACTTTAAAGTGAAATCCAGATTGCAAAAGCTTTGCTTTCAACCCCCTCACCTCCTCTAAACTTCCCTCAGTCCTTGCTATCAAGGAAAACAGCGAATGTTAACGCTGTTCCTCAACGGGGTGAGGGGAGAGAAGACGAAACTCCTTTCTTCAAACAAAAGAAACCCATTACAAAATGCACATTAGCGAAATTACACATCCCAACCAGTTACACGGTCTTTCTATCCGCGAACTGGAGAATATCGCTCGCCAAATACGAGAAAAACATTTACAAACCATTGCTGCGACCGGCGGACACCTCGGTCCAGGCTTGGGAGTCGTCGAATTAACCCTCGCGCTGTACCAAACCCTCGACCTCGATCGCGATAAAGTTATCTGGGATGTCGGCCACCAAGCTTACCCCCACAAACTGATCACCGGCCGTTACAACAACTTCCACACCCTGCGCCAAAAAGACGGCGTTGCAGGCTACCTAAAACGCTGCGAGAGCAAATTCGACCATTTTGGAGCCGGACACGCCTCCACGAGCATTTCTGCGGCGTTAGGCATGGCGCTAGCGCGGGACTTAAAGGGCGAAGACTTTAAAACGGTCGCCATCATCGGCGACGGTTCCCTCACTGGCGGTATGGCCCTTGAAGCCATCAACCACGCCGGACACCTGCCCCACACCCGCCTCATGGTCGTCCTCAACGACAACGAAATGTCCATCTCGCCCAACGTCGGCGCGATTTCTCGTTACCTCAACAAAGTTCGCCTCTCCCCCCCCGTCCAATTCCTCTCCGGAAACCTCGAGGAACAATTCAAGCACCTCCCCTTCTTTGGCGAATCCCTTTCCCCAGATATGGAACGCCTCAAAGAAAGCATGAAGCGCCTCGCCGTCTCCAAAGTTGGCGCAGTGATTGAAGAATTAGGCTTCAAATATTTCGGCCCCATCGACGGACACAACCTCGAAGAATTAATCGAAACCTTCAACCGCGCCCACCGTATCGAAGGCCCCGTTCTCGTTCACGTTGCCACCGTCAAGGGTAAAGGCTACGAAATCGCCGAAAAAGACCAAGTAGGCTACCACGCCCAAAATCCCTTCGACCTCGCCACGGGCAAAGCCAAGCCTTCCACTAAGCCCAAACCGCCCGCCTACTCCAAGGTTTTTGCCCACGCCCTCACCAAACTTGCCGAAGATAACCCCAAAATCGTCGGCATTACCGCAGCGATGGCTACGGGTACGGGTTTGGATAAACTGCAAGCCAAACTGCCCAAACAGTATATCGATGTCGGCATTGCCGAACAGCACGCCGTCACCTTAGCGGCGGGGTTAGCGTGCGAAGGAATGCGCCCGGTCGTAGCGATTTATTCGACCTTCCTGCAACGCGCCTACGACCAAGTGATTCACGATGTCTGCATTCAAAATCTGCCGGTATTCTTCTGTATGGACCGCGCGGGGATTGTTGGTGCGGACGGCCCGACGCACCAAGGGATGTACGATATCGCTTACTTGCGCTGTCTGCCCAACATGACAATTATGGCTCCTAAAGATGAGGCAGAATTGCAACGAATGTTAGTGACGGGGGTTAATTATACCGACGGCCCGATCGCGATGCGCTATCCGCGCGGTAATGGCATAGGCGTACCGTTGATGGAAGAAGGCTGGGAACCGTTGGAAATTGGTAAGGGCGAAATCCTCCGCAATGGCGACGACTTGCTGCTGTTGGGCTACGGCACGATGACGAATACGGCAATGCAAGTGGCGGAAATTCTTAGCGAACACGGCGTAGAAGCAACAGTGGTAAATGCGCGCTTTGTCAAGCCTTTAGATACAGAACTTATTGTCCCGCTCGCTCAGCGCATTGGTAAAGTAGCGACCCTAGAAGAGGGTTGCTCGATTGGCGGTTTCGGTACTGCGGTGCTGGAAGCGCTACAAGAGCATGATGTGTTAGTGCCGGTGAAGCGGTTCGGCGTTCCGGATATTTTAGTCGATCATGCGACACCGGAGCAATCGTTTGCAGAGCTTGGTTTGACGGGTTCGCAATTAGCAGAACAAGTGCTGGCGGCGTTCTTTAGTCAGAAGCAACCCGCCGCCGTCGGTTAAGGGGAACTGCTAAGGTAGGGACGTTCGATCGAACGTCCCTGCAACTCGAAGGGTTTATGGGGCGATCGGGTTTTTCGTCTGATGTTGTTTTGCAGCGGATTTAAGCAAAAGATTTTATCGATATTTTGCGGGATTTTACGGAGAGTTAACTTTTCAGTTGTGCTGCTTGCGACTAGGATTATTTTTAAAGTAAAATCTATGGTTAAGTTTAAATTGTTAAATATAACTTATACGTTAGCGATCGCGGCGAACTAAATCTCAAGTCTCGATCGCATTCCCGTTCCTTTCTCGAAAGTTGAATGAGAGTAAGGCATCTTTTTTCAATTAATGTGAATTTTTGTTAAGCTTTACCTAAAGCGAGTGCTTAACAGTAACAGGGGAAAAACTACCATGAACGAACCATGTACTCGATTTCAGACCAATCTATCGAGAGTTGCAAAGAACTCATCAAGCTGGGATAGGCTGGTTAATGATAGCTCAGACTGTCGAATTACGCGCCACGATCGCGAAAAAAGACAAGTTGAAGCGCTTTTTGCTGAGGCATTGGGTTTAGTCGAGCGGGCAAGAGCAAGCTCTAGTCAATCGGTGCTTCTGGATTGGGAGGACTTCGAGAATAATTCGCCCTTGAATCTAAGCTTAGCTCGCGCGCGCTCCGTCTACTGCGTAAAAATATTAGCATCCGCGATCGCATCCTACCAATCGATTTGTAGCGATCGTCTCCAACGGCAAGTTAGAAGTGTAATTGCGCGCCTGACTCAAAATCCGTTTCTGAGCCACAGCATCAAATTGCCCATTGAAGAAGAAAAATTAAACTGGCAAGCTCGTAAAATTCAGCTTGATTCTTGGGGAATTTTATATGCCGTGGACGAGGGCAGACGACAAGCCATCGTTATTGAGATTACCGCCAGGGAAAATGATTATTTTAGTATTGCTTCCCTAGAAAACATTGTATTCAGCGATCGCAGTAATCTCTTGGGCCATTTAACTTATCACTATTGCTAAAGTATCGATCGCGATCGGACTTGAAAATATTTTTGTAAATAGATGCACCCTAAAACGATTTAGGTTTACCATAGACCTCGAATCGGCTCTGGGGAGGCTACAGGAACGCCTAAACTCGCGCAATCATAACTCGGATAAAGGGATTGACAAACACCTTGAAGCTTGTCTTGGTTCGGTAAAGATTCTCGGTAATCTTTAAAAAGAGGGCCGTTGACAATCTCTGCATACTCTTCGGGGGGAATCGCTCGTAACGTTCCCGGCAAACCGATTTGGGTAATACCAATTTGCTGACCTTGATTGACTTGCAAGGGTGTCGCTCGCCTCTTATCCTTTCCCGTTAAGAGTTGTACGTTGCCCTCCAGCACTCTCAACGTCCCAGAACTCCCTTGCGGACTTTCGGGATCTTTTTCGATTGTATAAATGGTTCCTTGAACGGCAACAGAAAAGTCAGCCACACAACCATTAGCCGGGCCGCTAATCAAAAGTTGACCGCGTTCGACTTCGATACATTGACCGACTGTGACCGAAGCATTTTGACCCAAACGACCGGCAGCGCCGTTATTAAAGGTTATACTGGCTCGGGTTTCGCCTTCGGTGCGGATCGTTTGACGGAATTGGGCGCTATCGCTGATGGTTGCTTGTTCCTGCTCGATAAAGACGCGATCGCCATCCAAAATTTCTTGAATGGTGGCTTGATTCACTTGCGCGATCGCTGGAAGACGAGGAAGACTAAGAAGCATAAAAAAACATAAACCCCCTAGAGCGGCACTAACGAAGCGCCACCAGCGACGTGCAGACAATATTTGATGGAAACGAGTCATAGTCAATATTTAGGGTATGGGCATCCTTATATAGCCTAAGCTTTTCCCCTGCTAGACAACCAGTCTACTGCTGGGGGTTGACAAACAGACTTATATATGATTTCACTTGCCATTCACTCATGCACTTCTGGGGTAAAAACGAACTCTACTAGAAACTTAAGAGTGCTTGTATAGCGCTACGGGTCGAAGAATGAGCATTCCTAAAAGCTAGAAGCCTTGGCTGGTGGGCGCTGCCCACCCTACCGAATGTCCTAATACCAATTCTCCAAGTTCGGACTTGAGAATGCTTGTGCGAGTTGGCATCAACAAAAAAATCCCTAGCAATTAAGCTAGGGATGAAATCCAATGTGCATCTACCACTTCTGTAATTTATGTACGGGGACGAGATCGCAGCTTCGGGACAATTTTCAAGAAATCCTCTCGAACGCTTCGCTTCCCCGAACAATTAACCAATACCCGATACCCATTAATAGTGATTCCCGACCTTGCGATGGTGAACTGCCGTCAGCGCATCGGGTTTGGATACGCGCCCGCTGTCAATTTTGCTGTAGACAATCCAATGGTCGTTGCATTCCATACGGCTCAGGACTTCGCATTCGAGGTAAGCTAAAGCATCGGTGAGGATCGGCGAACCATTGCTCGCAGTTTGCACGTTTACGCCCTCAAAACGGTCTTCGCCCGGTTTAAACCGTTTGAGGAAGTGTTTCATTAAGACTTGATAGTTGCTTTCCTCGAGGATATTGAGAACGAAGCGATCGCCGACGTGCATAATCGACTCGATCGCGCGATCTTTCGCCACCGCGATCGAAACCCCCAACGGTTCAAAACTCGCCTGCGCAACCCAAGAAGCCAACATTGCCCCTTTCACCGTTCCTTTTTGAGCGGTAATAATGTATAGTCCCCCACTCAAGCGTCCCATCGCCTTATCTAAATCGGTGTCGAGGGATTTCATCTGTTTGACGGCTTTCTCGCGCGTCAGCCATTGTCCCATATCCGTCCCGGCTTCTTCGCAAAGCTGGTAAGTAATTTCGGTTGGCGTGTCCGTTAAGCGAATTCCGGGGAAAATCTCTTTCAACCCCGCATCGCGGAATTTATTGCGTAAGGGATACATCGGTTCGTCGCTACCGCCATACGCTTCAAAGAAACCGATGACTTGTTTGTTGTGGGCGGCGGCTAAAATAGTGCCGATAGTTGCGGTGGTTTCGCCGACGTAATCGCCGGTGGTGGGCGGCATTCCGACGACTAAACCCGTAGCGCGTTTGACTAATTCTTGGACTTCTTGGGGATCGGCAGATTTTAAGTCCATTGTTTCGACAGCGATGCCGGTTTTAATAATACCGTGGGCAATGGCTTGAGAGATGCGATCGCTGTAGCCGTAGTCTGCCATATAAAATAAGGCTACGGTTTTTTCTGCCTTAGCTTGAGCATTACTCCAGTCCCAATAGCGGCGCAACAATTCATCAACATTATGCTTCAATAATGGGCCGTGACCGTTAGCAACGATTTTCACTTCGCCCAGGGCTTCCATGCGTTTCATGGCTGAAATCACCGATCGCGCATTCGGCCCCATCAAACATTCATAATAAAAGCGATAATCCGGCTCGATCGCTTTCAAATCTTCGTCCAACAGATCGTCGGAACAATAGTGCATTCCGAACGCATCGCAGGTAAACATAATTTGCGTACCTGCGTCGTAAGAAAACATTGTATCGGGCCAATGCAAATTCGGGGCATTAATAAATTCCAGTTGATGCCCTTTGCCCAAATCGAGCTTATCGCCATTTTTCACTTGCTTGCGCTCGAAGGGTTGATGAACCATATCTTCGAGGAATTGAAGCGCTACTTTTGTCCCGACTACAACAGCTTGGGGGGCGAGTTCCAAAACATCTTTCACCAAACCGCTATGATCGGGTTCGGTATGGCTGATAACGAGGTAATCGATGGTTTTAGGATCGATTAAACCCGTTAGCGTTTCTAGGTAGAGGTTGCGGAACTTTTCGTGGGAAGTATCGACGAGGGCGACCTTCTCGCCGCGAATGATATAAGAATTATAGGTTGTCCCATTTTGCAAGCCGAATTCGATATCGAAGCGATCGCGATCCCAGTCGAGAGAACGAATGGCGGTGGTATCTGCTGCAATCTCTCCAACTTGAATTGTCAAGCGCTTTTGCGTTTTTACTGGCGTTGCTACCATCAATCGCTCTCCTTAAATAGATTAAGTATTATTGCTTAATTAACGTTTCTTTGATTTTAGCGCACCATTGGTGTAACGGTTTGCGAACAAAATGATAAAAGTGCCGGGGCAAACGGCAGTTTCGAGGCTTCAATCTTAATTCTATGCAAAAAACTGATAACTTAGATTGGCTGGGCTTAGCGATCGGCAACTCGCGCCTGCATTGGGCTTGGTTTCAGGGTCAAACGCTCCTGGAAACGCACAACAGCGAGCATTTCAGCCCCGAAAATCCCTCTCAATTTATCCCCCTTCGTTGGCCGATAAATATACCCCTAATTATGGCTTCCGTTGTGTCGCAGCAAACGGTATTGTTAAAGAAGTCGGGTTTATGGGGCGCGATCGCAGAGATCCAATTAGCAGATATCCCCTTAGAAGGGATCTATGCAACAATGGGGATCGATCGCGCCCTTTCTATTTTAGGAGCCGCGCAAACCTACGGCGCGCCCATCCTCGTTATCGATGCAGGAACAGCCCTAACCTTTACCGCTGCCTCCCCCTCTCCCCGTCTCCCAGTCCCCCAGTCTCCCCCTCACCCAGTCTCCCCCTCACCCAGTCACCCAGTCTCCCCCTCACCCCCTCACCCCCTCACCCCCTCACCCCATCCCCTCACCCTCCTCGGCGGTGCAATTCTGCCGGGATTGCGGTTGCAGTTTCAGGTTTTAGGGCAAAAAACGGCGGCACTTCCGGAAGTTCAATTACCAGAGTCTTTGCCGTCGCGTTGGTGCTTAGAGACTGAGGGCGCGATCGCTTCGGGAATTCTCTATACCGTTCTAGCCGGAATTCGCGATTTCATTGCCGATTGGCGCGCCCAATTTCCCCAAAGCGCGATCGTTTTAACGGGTGGCGATGCGGATTGGTTGCAAAGACAATTGTTAGAAATTCCAGGAATTATTGTCGATCCATATTTAATTTTTTGGGGAATGCGAGGGATAATTTGTAATTCGTAATTCGTAATTCGTAATTCGTAATTCGTAATTCGTAATTCGTAATTTATCATTCATTATTCCCTATTCATTATTCATTAAAAAGGTTGAAAGCGAATCGAAAAAGTAATCCCGCGATCTTGGAGGGCGGTTCCTGGCGTAGAAATCGGGATTAAAGGAACCCCCCAATCCAAACGAGCGGACAACATTCGATTTAATTGCCAGCGCAAACTTACTCCCGTACTGGCAATAACGCGAGGATCGGGATTCGGCAGCAAGCGATCGTCGTAATTCCAAACCATTCCATAATCGATAAACGGTACTAATTGTACGACCCCAAATTTGCCCGGATCTCGCAACACCGTAAAACGTAACTCTACCGAACTCGTAAAACCGCTATCTCCTACTCGTTGATTGCGGCGATATCCCCTCACTGTATCGTCGCCGCCTACGCTAAATTGTTCGAGAGAAAGGAGAGAATCGAAAGCAATTTGGGTTCCTATGCGCGCGACTAAAGTTGTATCGGGGCTGAAGGCTTCTACCCACTGAAACTGACCGTTCCAAGTGATAAAATCGCCATCAACCCCCGTATTGTTGATGGTAGCATTCAGCCAATTCAGACCAAAATTAAACTGCGATCGCGCTGCGAGAACGCGAGTTTCCGATCGCTCCACCCACTCCTGACTTAACCGCAAAACGCTGGTTTTCGAGTGACCTTCCTCCGGCCCCAAGGAAAAAGAAAAAGGGATATCGTTGAAAATATAGGTTTGACTTTGGCGCAAATCCAGCGTCGCCCCGATCGCAACTTCCGTGCGAGGAGTCCGATAAAGGGGATGGCGAAACCCGAATGAAAGCGTGTCCGATTCCGAACGGATGTTGAGATCGGCAAAGGGCGGCTCGATAATTTTGCTGCGGCTGTTGCTATAACTAATACTAAACGTTCCATCGTAGGGGGTGATGGGAATCTCATAACCGAGACTGTACTGCGTTAGCCCTTTCGTATCGCGAACTCGAGCGCTGATGCGATCGCCATATCCCGCAAAATTATTATGACCGGCAAAGACGGTAACGCTATTTTCCCCCACGCTGGGCGAATCAGTATTTTCCCCGATAACGCCCGCACTAAAAGCCGCCGCTTCCTTCACTTGCAAGCTTAATATGCTCAAACCCGGAGCGGTTCCCGCCGCAAGTTCGGCGTTAACCCGTTCGATCGCGCCATCCTGTTGCAGCAGTTGCAATGCGGTTTCGAGCCGTTGCACGTTCAACGGCGGTTTCGCTGCGACCTCAATGCGACTGCGCACGTAACTTTCGCGCAAACGCTCCAAACCCCGTACCTCAATGCGCTCCAGTCGTCCTTCTGCTATCTGAATTCTTACTATACCTGCGGTTAGCTCTTGCGGCGGCAGAAATGCCCCCGATGTCGCATAGCCCGCGCTTACATATAACTGCGTAATTCTGGAACGAATTTCCAGGAGGTCGTCATAATTTGCCTCTTTTCCGATAAAGTCGCTGACTGCTGCCTGTAGTTCTTCCTGGGAAAATACGGTGCTACCCAACACTTCAATTGCACGGATGCGAAAGACGGCGTTACCGGGAGTCGTAGGACGGGGGGGAGTGGAGGGCGGGGCGGAGGGGAAAAAGGGACCGGCGGGCGGTTCGGGAATGTCGGGAAGGGGAGTGGGATTGGAGGGAGGCGGTTCGACGGTTCCGGGGGGCGGCAGGGTTTGGGCGAAATCGGCAGGTGGCAGGCAATTGCTGTCATTTTCGGAGGGCGATACACAAGGGAAGTTCAAAGTCGGAGTTGCTTGCGCTTCCTGTTGTTCCTGCTCGGGTGGGGCGGACAGTCCCTCAGTCAGCGGTTCTTCTTGGTTTGGCGATATTTGACTGGGGAGAAGATTCTCTGTAGGAGGTTGCAGCGCGATTTGCGGAACCGAATTGGGCGGCTCGAATTGGGCCAATGCTGTGGAAGGAAAGCCCGCACAGAATAAACTCGCGCGCGCAACAAGAGTGTAAAATTGTTTGACGGTCATATGGTAGAGACCCCGCGACGCGATCGCCGTAGCTCCCCCCGAAGCCATCGGCAAACAAAGACAATAGTTTAACCGATCTAGCGCTCGGTTGTTCTATAGGCTTGGGGTGATTTTTGGGGTGCTACAATCCCTTCTACGCACGCTTCCTGCTGCTTACTGTCGTCCATCCCAGTCGTTGCAATTTCTGCAAGGATTCGTCCATCGATCGCGTTTCCTCCTGGTAATTTCAGTAGAGTATAAAAGCACTATTCTAAAACGCCGTTTGCGCGTCGATCGCTATTCACAAATGCAACCATTTGTCAACCAAAAAGCTTGTTCTCGCCTTGCTTTAATGGAGTTGATTGGCAGGCGGCGCGCGATCGCCCGAAGAAGCCGCCGCTACCATAATCTCTTTGAGTTAAAAAAATAACTTCAAATTGGTAATGCCTACCATCTTATATTCTTTTACAAAAAATAAACCAATAGAATAATTGTCGGGTGTGTTAGCAAAGCGTAACGCACCGATAATGTTGGTACTCCAAAGCTGTTTGAGGCATAATGGCATCTGAAGATAAGAAAAGAGCGATCGCGAGTTATGGGCTGGCAGGATATCAAGCAGAAAGCGTGGAAGATCGGCAGTAAAATCTTCGGCTCCATTGTCGGAGCGACAGCTTCATTTGTCGGGAAGAAAATCGTTAGGGAAACAATACCAATTTCTGGCAACGATCGAGTTATTGCGACTATTCTCGCCGCTAATGACACCGCAATGCAAGCGTTTGCGATCGTGCAAAACCAGTTAGCAAAAGTACAGGCGCGGCAGAACCAACTTAAGAAAACAGAGTTGATGCTGGATGCGACGATCGCTAAAGAAAATCTCGCCGTCACCCAACAAAAATTGGCTCATAAAGCCCAGCTTGCCCGTCAAGAACGAGAACTCAAACTCCAACTTAGCAAATTATGGTGCAATCTGAAACGAGAATTGCAGCAAAACGAATTTCAGCAGCAAAATGACTTACAAGCGCGGCAAATTCAAGCCGATTGGGACAAAACTAAACTGCCAACAATTTTTAGCCGTCATGAATTAGAAAAGTTAGCAGAAGATACCCAACGTCCTTTGTTTGTCTGTGCCAAAATGCAGATTACTGAAGGTTGCCCGAATTACTTTCGGACAGAACTCGCCGCCGAAACCGAAAGTCAAATCAAAACTTTTGCCAATTCTGTCTTTAAGGAAGAAGTGCGCTTTTACAGCCGCTTTTTTGATAACGAAGCTATTTTTGATACCAATGCAGCGCAATTACAGAATATTATTCCCCAAGTTCCTTGTGTAATGAGTTTCAGTAAAGTCACGCGCCGCAGCGCTCATTTACACTACCAATTGTGGGGCAGCCAAAGCGCTAAGATTTTGCACGGACATCTCGATCTTGAAGTGCCTTGGCGGGATTTAGCACAACAGTTGCAGGGGGAGTTGGCTGGGGAAGCGATTGATGATGACGATTTGTACGAAACGATTGGGGATTGGTTGACGGCGTTGCAGAAAATCTATGCTTTGTTTGCGATCGATCTTTATCAAATTGTGGATGGCGAAGATCCGTTTTATTCAGTGAAGTTAGAAAGCATAGATTGTGGTTTACCCGAAACTATTGCACGACAATTTATTTCCCCTTTAGTCGCCGTTTTGCAGGAGGTTCAGACTCAACGCCTTCAAGCTTTTAATGAAGAGTTGCACCGCCCGCCGAACGAGAGCGAACAGCAGAGTCACAAAGCATCAAGTCAAGCACGGGAAGAAGCAGTATATCGAGAAGTAGAATATCAGCCTTTAACAAATTTTACCTCCGCGCGGGGAATGGAATTTGAGTATCAAAAACTGGATGAATTGTTAGTCGCCCAAAAATGGCAGACGGCGGATGAGTCAACTCGCGAACTGATGTTACGAGTTACAAATCGGATTGCCGAAGGTTATTTAGACGCAGAGAGTATTGAGGCTTTTCCCTGTGAAGATTTACGAACCATCGATAAACTTTGGGTAGAACGTAGTGGGGGTAAATTTGGTTTTAGCGTTCAGAAAAAGCTGTGGCAGGAGTGCGGTGGTAAAATTGATAAATATGATGACGAAGCCTTTAAAAAATTTGCTACAAAAGTGGGTTGGTATCAGCCTCATAAATTTGGGGGAACGTATAATGAGTTTCTGAACGATACTGATAATGGAAAAAATGCCCGTTACGCAGCCTTTCCTGCAACTATTTTGGGTTTGTGGTGCGGTTGGGGTTGGTGGGCAGGGGGCAAGAATAGAATATTTTATTCTCTGGTGCAGAGAATTATAAGCTGTAGCAAATAACAGTATTTTGGATTTCTCAGGAATAAAGAATAGAATATTTATTGATATGCGTGACGGCGCAAAAAAATTACCTGCTAATTCGTAGGGTGTGTTAGCGAAGCGTAACGCACCGAATAGAACGGACTGGTGCGTGACAGCGCAAAAAAAATTACCCGCTAATTCGTAGGGTGTGTTAGCGAAGCGTAACGCACCGATTGAATGGACTGGTGCGTTACAGCGCAAAAAAAATTACCCGCTAATTCGTAGGGTGTGTTAGCGAAGCGTAACGCACCGATTGAACGAATTGATGCGTGACAGCGCAAAAAAATTACCCGATAATTCGTAGGGTGTGTTAGCGAAGCGTAACGCACCGATTGAACGAATTGATGCGTGACAGCGCAAAAAAATTACCCGCTAATTCGTAGGGTGTGTTAGCGAAGCGTAACGCACCGATTGAATGGATTGATGCGTGACAGCGCAAAAAAATTACCTACTAATTCGTAGGGTGTGTTAGCGAAGCGTAACGCACCGAATAGAATATTATCGGTGCGTTACGGCGCGAACAAAATCTGCCTCTTTTCCGCCCGGTTTAGCCCGCGCCTAACGCACCCTACGCGATAACCTGTAGGCTAACGCACCATTCTATCAATCTAAATAACTATAAAAATGCCCAACTACAGAAGAATTACCCGAACAGGCGGCACGTATTTCTTCACTCAAGTCACTTACCAACGCTACCCTTGGTTATGCAGCGATCTCGGACGTTCTACACTTCGAGCAAGTATTGAAAAAGTACGCGAAAAATATCCATTTTTGATTGATTCTTTTGTTCTTCTACCCGACCATTTTCATTGTATCTTAACACTTCCCGAAGGCGACAGCGACTATAAAACTCGGCTGCGACTTATTAAAACTTTTACCACTAAGAATTTTAAAGAAGAATTTAATGTAGAACTGAAAACAACGACCTCTCGTCAAAAACGTCAAGAAAGAAATCTTTGGCAACGTAGATATTGGGAACACGCTATTCGAGATGAAGAAGATTTTGCTCGACATTGCGATTATATTCACTACAATCCCGTGAAGCATGGTTTATGTACAACACCCCAACATTGGCGATTTTCTAGCATTCATCGCTTCATCACTAGCGGTATTTATCCCAAAGATTGGGGATGCGAGTTTATTCCAGATATTCCGATGAATGTGAGGTATGAATAATTGTAGGGTGCGTTAGCGACAGCGTAACGCACCGATTGAATGGATTGATGCGTGACAGCGCAAAAAAAAATTACCCGCTAATTCGTAGGGTGTGTTAGCGAAGCGTAACGCACCGAATAGAATATTATCGGTGCGTTACGGCGCGAACAAAATCTGCCTCTTTTCCCCCCGTTTAGCCCGCGCCTAACGCACCCTACGCGATAACCTGTAGGTCTAGTAGGGTGGGCAGCGCCCACCAGCCAAGATTTTCAGCGTTTAGAAACGTACATTTACAGGCCAGTAGCGCTATATTTAACCCGTTTCAACGGGTTTCAGCTAATCGCTGTGGAACTTGAGTTCCTGGCGGGCTAAGTGTTTCACCTTAAGTTGACACGAATGAAACAAAATCTGCCTCTTTTTCCCCCGGTTTAGCCCGCGCCTAACGCACCCTACGCGCTGTCATGAATCGGCGGGATAACATCTCGCAATTTCTCGGTCTGGGTTCTACCATTTTGCTAATTCCTGCTGCGCCCATACACGAAATTGTTCGTCCGCGTCGTTGGCAGCGCGGTCTTGTAAAATGGCGAGGACGCGCTCTTTTCGCTCCGGATTTTCTTCTCCAAACTTGACCCATTTAACGAGGTTTTTTAGCGCAACCTGTCGGGGATTCGTTTGCCGATCTTGCTCGCGGATAAAAGGGTCGTGGAGCGCGCAGGCACACAAGATTGCAAATGTTTCTCCGTCGTCTCGGTAATGTTGGGCTAACGCTTCCATTGCGGTCCGTCGCACATACCAATGTTCATCAGTGGTGGCGCATTGTTTGAGGATGGGCAGGGTATCGCTGTCGTCTCGGTAATGTTGGGCTAAGGCTTCTACTGCTGCCCGTCGCACGCTCCCATGTTCATCAGTGGTGGCGCGTTGTTTGAGCCAGGGGAGGGTATCGCTGTCGTCTCGGTAATGTTGGGCTAAGGCTGACACTGCTGCCTGTCGCACGGTCTCATCTTCATCAGTGGTGGCGCGTTGTTTGAGGATGGGCAGGGTATCGCTGTCGTCTCGGTAATGTTGAGCTAAGGCTGACACTGCTGCCTCTCGCACGGTCTCATCTTCATCAGTGGTGGCGCGTTGTTTGAGGATGGGCAGGGTATCGCTGTCGTCTCGGTAATGTTGGGCTAAGGCTGTCACTGCTGTCCATCGCACATACCAATATTCATCAGTGGTGGCGCGTTGTTTGAGCCAGGGGAGGGTATCGCTGTCGTCTCGGTAATGTCGGGCTAAGGCTGACACTGCTGCCCGTCGCACGTTCCAATGTTCATCAGTGGTGGCGCGTTGTTTGAGCCAGGGCAGGGTATCGCTGTCGTCTGGGTAATGTTGGGCTAAGGCTTCCACTGCTGCCCCTCGCACATACGCCTCTTCATCAGTGGTGGAACGTTGTTTGAGCCAGGGCAGGGTATCGCTGTCGTCTGGGTAATATTGGGCTAAGACTGTCACTGCTGCCTGTCGCACGTTCCAATGTTCATCAGTGGTGGCGCGTTGTTTGAGCCAGGGCAGGGTATCGCTGTCGTCTGGGTAATATTGGGCTAAGACTGTCACTGCTGCCTGTTGCACATACGCCTCTTCATCAGTGGTAGCGCGTTGTTTGAGGATGGGGAGGGTATCGCGGTCGTCTGGGTAATATTGCGCTAAGGCTTCCACTGCTGCCTGTCGCACGTTCCCAGATTCATCAGTGGTGGCGCGTTGTTTGAGGAGGGACAGGGTATCGCTGTCCTCCCGGTAATGTTGGGCTAAAGTTTTTATTGCTGCGTATCGCACGAACTCATCTTCATCAGTGGTGGCGCGTTGTTTGAGGATGTGCAGGGTATCGGAGTGGTCTTGCCAGGTTGTCGCGACGGTCTTGACGGCTTGAGCGCGAATCATGGCAACTTTCAAAGCCTTTTTATACCACTCCTCGTAAGCGTAGGGCAAATCGTAACTAATCAAACTGATAACGCGCTCTCGCACTTTCCCATCAATCGCCGCAATCTTCCCCCGTTCCCGCACCTCCTGCAAGCAACTCGCCGCAAAAAACACATTCTTAAACTCTTCTTCTTCCCGCTGCAACAAATCTTCCAAAATCTCCCCCACGAACCGCGCATCCAACATCGCACAAATCAGCCGCAACACTTCCTGCCACGCCTCATCCCGCCAGTGCTGCCCGAAAACTTCCGCCCTCAACTGCTCCAGTGTCAGCGTCCGCGTTTCTTTAAACTCCCACACCAAATCCCAAGCGCAGAAATATTCTAAAAAAGTGCGATGGACGAAGGCATAATAATCGCTGCCCAAGGAACACAAAATAAAGTTTCGCTCTCGCAACTGCTGCACGAGCAACCGCGCCACCGTTCGCGCGTCTTTAATTTCTTTTTCCTTTAAAAACTCCTCGATCGCGGCTTCGAGTTGCTGCACGGCAATGATATTTCCTGCTAATCCTTTCTCGCTAGTTTGGAGCATCCGAGCCACCCGCCGCAGCATGGCTTGTTTGTCGCGAAAATCGATCGCCATCGGATCCAATTTTTGGTCTATCAGTTGCCGCTCGATATCCCACTGATGCAACAATAACTGGGAAGCTTGGGCGTAAAGTTGTTCCCTATCTCTGGGTAATTCTCGACCGCGATTTAAAATTGCCATCATCGTCAGCAACAAGGGATTCCCCGCCAGTTCTCGAATCGCTTTCGAGGTTTTGATGGCTTTAACAAATCGTTCTTGCTTGCGCTGGCGTTCCTCCCAACTGGGGTAAGTTCGTTCGTGCCAGCGTTGAATAAAGTCTTCGATTTGTTCGTTCTCTAAGTCCTGAAGCAGGAAGTGGGAAAAACCGGCATCGCGCAAGCGCTGCGCCTTATAACCAATTACGCGCGAGGTGACAATGGCCCGGACTTTATCGTAGGCTTGCGTGAAGTTATGAATCTGATTAACGACATCTTCTCGTAGGCTTCGGTCAAAAATTTCATCTAAACCGTCGAACAAGATTATCGCGTTGCCTGCTGTTAATTCTTCTACCAACTGATGCTGGTTTAAATGGTTTACCCAACCGCTACTGTGGTTAACAAACTCCAAAAAGTTCTTACATTCTCCTTTTTCTCGACTGCGGATATAAGTTCGCAGTTCGATGAGAAGAGGAACGGGAAGATTGGGCAATTCTTCAATCTTATGTTCTGCCCATTCCAAGGCGATATACTGCAACAGCGTCGATTTTCCGGAACCGGGATCGCCGAGAATGACTAAATAAGAGTAGCGAGAGTCGGCGAGCAATTCCTTCACCGATTGAATCGATTGTTGGCGATAACTTTCTTGATGTCGTTTAAGCTGTTCTAAACTCAGTTCTTTTTCCAGTTCGCCTCGTTCTGCCAGTTGCCGCTGTAACTCTTTAGGGAGTTCGTAAACCTGCGGCAAATATTCCCGACATTCCCGCACGTTCTGCGGCACGAACATCTGCCACAATTTCAGTTCGTTGTAGGCGTAGCCGGTAGCCTCTAAACTTTCGAGTTTCAGGTTAGCGTAGCGTTCTTTAATCGTCTCTGCATACTTGGCGAGGTCGAAGCTGGGAATAATCCCCGCTGTTGCTCGACTATTCTTAGCAACCGTCAGGCGGTTATCAGAATCAAGCTGCTCTCGTAGCTCGCGATTTTTAAAAACAATCGCTTCAACGCGATCGCGATATTGTCTTTCAACGTTCTGCCAGTTAAACCCTTCCGGTAAGGCGGGAACTTCGGGTTTGGGGTTGAGATCGCGAAATAAGAGAGGCGCTTTTTCTTGCAACTTTTGCGGGGCAATCCGTCTCGAAATTGAGGGAGAGGGTGCATTCTTTAATTCCGCCCAACTTTCCCGCAAAACTTTCAGGTCGAGGCGCGAACTTTTGGGCGGAAAAACGCGGCTGAGCGCTTGACAAACGGGCTTTAATCGAATAAACTTGGATAAAGGTTTTTTATAATGGGAAAAGGTGTCGCCCTGTAACCCCTGTCGTTGCAATTCTTCTAAGAAGGCAGTGCAGAACGCGCCCATCGCTTCCTTAACCGCATCCTTAGCAAACGGTTTCGCGGCTAAACTTTCTGCATCCTTAATCCGGTCTTTAAAGAAATCCTTAACGTAATCTTCGATCGCGCCTTTGCCCAGATCGGCGATAATAGCACCGACAGCGAGGGTGATGGGATCGAGCATATAGCAATCAACTCCTTCCTTCAAGACCGAAATTATCCTGGCAACAACCGTTATAGACGGCTCGCTCCTAGTCTAGCTTTACTCAAAACTTAGCTCATGGGTATTGGTGTAAGATCTGAAGTCTTGTAGGGCTTATCCCCGATCTCGATTTCTCGCTCCTTTTCCGGCTCTGTATTGGTATGATGCGATCGCATTTCCTCCTCCCCCTTCTCCTCCTCACCGCTTGCGGGACAACCCAGCCAGCAGCCGTCAACCCTGCGACTCCCAGCGATCGAGCGGAAAGCGCAACGCCCGAAACCGCAGCAATTTCCACGCAACCCCTCACTCCCGAACCAATTCGCATCGCCCTCAAAGACTTGCCGCCGCCCTTCGCCACCCGCAGCGCCTCCAAATCGCCCCGAGTCGTCCCCATTCCCCAAAACCCCACCTTAAACGTCCCCGCCGGGTTTCGAGTGAACGTTTTTGCCGATAACCTCGAAAATCCGCGCTGGTTAGCGCTGACTCCCTCCGGCGATGTCCTGGTGACGGAGACGCGCGCCAACCGCATTCGCCTGCTGCGCGACAAAAATGGCGATGGCGTTGCCGAAGTTCGCGAAACCTTCGCCGACAGCAGCAATGGTTTAAAGATTCCGTTTGGGATGGCATTTGCGGGCGACTCCTTCTTCCTGGGGAACTCCGCCGAAGTTCGCCGCTATCCTTACCCCGCCAATGCAACCCAACTCAGCGGTAAAGGCGAAAAAATTGCCGATCTTCCCGGCGGCGGTTATAACCAGCATTGGACGCGCAATGTCGTTGCTGCGCCAGATGGTAAAAAACTCTACGTTTCCATCGGTTCGCGTTCTAATGCCGATACCGAACCGCTTCCCCGCGCTTCCGTGCAAGTGATGAACCTCGATGGAACGGCGCAACAAACCTTTGCTTCGGGGTTGCGAAATCCGGTAGGACTCGATTTTAATCCCGCGACGAAAGAACTGTATGCAACGGTGAACGAACGGGATGGATTAGGAGACGATCTCGTTCCAGATTACCTGGCGCGCGTGCGTTCTGGGGAGTTTTACGGTTGGCCTTTTGCTTATTTAACTCCCAATCTCCTCGATCCGCGCCACGTTCGCAACGGCAAGAGTAATAACCCGGAACTGGCGGCAAAAACGCAAACGCCAGCGGTGTTATTTGCGGCGCATTCTGCGGCGTTGGGCTTGCGGTTTTATACGGGCAGCACTTTTCCCGAACAATACCGTAATGGGGCGTTTGTGGCGTTTAGAGGGTCGTGGAATCGCGATCGCGGCACGGGATATAAGGTGGTTTTCGTCCCCTTTGAAAACGGCAAAGCCCGAGGCGAGTATGAAGACTTTTTAACGGGATTTTTGCTCGACCCCAACGGCCCGACAACTTGGGGTCGTCCTGTGGGATTATTAGTCTTGCCGGATGGAAGTTTGTTAGTGACGGAGGAAGCGAATGGGCGGATTTATCGGATTCAATACGGTGGTAATTCGTAATTCGTAATTCGTAATTCGTAATTCGTAGTTCGTAATTCGTAATTCGTAATTCGTAATTTATAACTTATAATTCATAGCTCATAGTTCCCCCATTTCCCATTCATGACTCACCATTCATAACTCATAACTCATAACTCATAATTCCTCCCATTCATAACTCATAACTCATAATTCATAATTCCAATGTCTAGCCCCGATTTTCTCGCGCAACTCAACCCTTCCCAACGCCTTGCCGTCGAACATTTTTGCGGGCCAATGCTCGTTGTAGCGGGGGCGGGTTCGGGGAAAACGAGGGCGCTTACCTATCGCATTGCTAATTTAATCCTCACGCATAAAGTTGCCCCGGAAAATATTCTCGCGGTTACGTTTACGAATAAAGCAGCGCGGGAAATGAAGGAACGCTTAGAAATTATTTTTGCGCGCCACTATGCCGAGCAAAAACACCAACAGCGTTTAGAGGTGTTGCCTGCTGAAGAACAGACAAGGTTGCGATCGCGCGTTTACAAAAACGTCACTAAACCCCTCTGGATTGGAACGTTTCACAGCCTCTTCTCCCGCATCCTGCGCTTCGATATTAATAAATATCAGGATGAGAAAGGAAGAATCTGGAATCGTAACTTTTCGATCTTTGACGAATCCGACGCGCAAAGTGTAGTTAAAAATATCGTCACTAAACAGTTAAGCTTAGACGAAAAGAAATTCAATCCTCGTTCGGTTCGTTATGCCATTAGCAACGCCAAAAACCTCGGCTTTTCTCCCGCTGAATATGCCCTAGAAGAATCGAACTATCGCGGGCGCGTTATCGCTGAAGTCTATAACGAATATCAAGCGCAACTGGCGGCGAATAATGCGCTCGATTTCGATGACTTAATCTTAGTTCCCACGCGCTTATTCCAACAAAATGAATCGGTGTTGGGGTATTGGCACAATCAATTCCATCATATCCTCGTCGATGAGTATCAAGATACCAATCGCATTCAATACGAATTAATTCGCCTGTTGGCAACGAATAACGAACCCAAAAAGAGCGAGTGGAATTGGCAGGGGCGATCGGTTTTTGCGGTAGGCGATGCCGACCAATCGATCTACTCTTTTAGGATGGCAGATTATACCATATTATTGGGCTTTCAGGAAGACTTTGGCGATGGTTTGCCGGACGAAGATACGCGAACAATGGTGAAATTAGAAGAGAACTATCGATCGCGCGAAAATATCCTGGAAGCGGCGAACCAACTGATTGAAAACAATACCCAACGCATCGATAAGGTATTGCGTCCGACGCGAGGAACGGGCGAACAAATTTATTGCTACAAAGCCGATAACGAACAAACCGAAGCCCGCTTTGTCATCCAACAAATCTTAGAACTCAACCGACAAAATCCCGATCTCGATTGGGGCAGTTTTGCGATTTTATACCGAACTAACGCTCAATCGCGCGTTTTTGAAGATTCCCTCAGAGGGAAAGTTCCTTATATTGTCGTCGGCGGGTTAAAATTTTACGATCGCAAAGAAATTAAAGACGCGATCGCATACTTGCGCGTCCTCGCCAATCCCTCCGATACCGTGAGTATCCTGCGCGTTATTAATACCCCTCGACGCGGAATCGGACAAACCACCATCGATAACTTACTCAACGCCTCCAAAGAATTAAACATTCCCCTCTGGGAAATTCTCGCTGACGAAACCTCCGTCAGTACCCTCGCCGGACGCGCCGCTAAATCGGTCAATCAATTTGCTAAACTCATTCAGCAGTATCAAGAACAAATTAATAACCTAACCGCAGCCGAAATCGTGCGGGGAATTATGGAACATTCCGGCTACATCGATGACCTCAAAAAACAGGGAACCGATGAAGCCGAAAGCCGCTTAGAAAACGTTTTTGAATTAGTCAATGCTGTCGCCCAATTCCAAGAAGAAAATGAAGAGACCAGCTTAGAATCTTTCTTAGCGAACGCCTCCCTTGCCTCCGATTTAGATAACCTTGAAGAAGGTCAAAAAGCTGTCTCTCTAATGACCTTACATTCTGCCAAAGGCTTAGAATTTCCCGTGGTCTTTCTCGTCGGTTTAGAACAAGGATTATTCCCCAACAATCGTACCCTCGATGACCCCCTCGCCCTCGAAGAAGAACGCCGCCTCTGTTACGTGGGAATTACCCGCGCGCAGGAACAATTATTTCTTTCCCATGCCAAAGAACGGGCTTTGTGGGGGTCGCGCGAACCGGCCGTTCCTTCCCAATTTTTAGGAGAAATTCCTAAAGAATTAGTAGCGAGTAACGCGCGCGCCGCCGCCCAATACCGCCGCCGCAGTCCCCTCTCAGAACAGGAAACCTCCGCCCCTCGCAACGCCGCCCCGACCATCGATTGGAAAGTTGGCGATCGCGTCCTTCATAATATGTTTGGGGAAGGGCAAGTGACGCACGTTTTCGGTACGGGAAATAAAACCAGTCTCTCGATTAAATTTTCCGATTACGGTCAGAAAATTATCGATCCTAAAGTTGCACCGATGCAGCGTTCTTAACCCCAATTCGAGCGGAAGTGCGGGCATCTTGCCCGCCTGAATTCCCTCAAACTCCTAAGACTCTTCGCTGCTTTCGATGCCAAAAACGCGATTAAACGCTTTCTCAACTTTATAACCCGAATCGATCGCTTCCAAGGGATCTTTGCGCAGGCGATGACGCAGACAGAGAACGATGGTTCGGCGGATATCGTCTACCGTTGCTTCAGTGCGACCTTCAAAAGCCGCCAGCGCTTTCGCCGCGCGATTGGTGACAATATCGCCCCGCAGTCCGTCTACATTCAACTCCGAACACACTTCCGAAATATTAACGCGCAAATCGTAATCGAGATTGACTTGGGGGAGTAAATCTCTGGCTTGAATTAAACGTTCTTGTAGTGCATCTTGTTCGCTTTGGTGCTGTTCGCAGAACGCTTGTGGGTCGCGGTCGAATTCCGCACGCTGTTCGACAATTTGCACCCGCAACGCCGGTTCGCGCACCGTGCGGATTTCTGCGTGCATTCCGAAACGGTCTAATAATTGGGGGCGGAGTTCGCCTTCTTCCGGGTTTCCGGAACCGACTAAGACAAAGCGGGCGGGGTGGCGAATCGAGATTCCTTCCCGTTCTACCGTATTCCAACCGCTGGCGGCGGAATCGAGTAGTACGTCTACGAGGTGGTCGTCGAGTAGGTTCACCTCATCTACATAAAGGATGCCTCGGTTTGCCTTCGCCAGCAGTCCCGGTTCAAACGCTTTCACGCCTTCGGATAGGGCTTTTTCAATATCAATCGTGCCGCACACTCGGTCTTCCGTCGCACCGAGGGGAAGGTCAACCATGATGACCTTCTTTTGGACGGTGTTTAAGGAGATACCGTCGGTTACTTTTTGGCGTACCTCGTCACTCATTAACTCCGGGTCGGTGGGGTCGGAGTTAAAGGGGTCGTCGGCGATAACTTCGATTTCTGGGAGGAGGTCGGCGAGGGCGCGGATGGTTGTCGATTTTCCGGTGCCGCGATCGCCCATAATCATTACACCCCCCACTTTCGGGTCGATGACATTGAGTAGAAGCGCCAATTTCATCTCTTCCTGACCGACAATAGCGGTGAAAGGGAAGACAACGCGACGGGTTTTCGGGGGGGCGGGGGCTGTGACTGTCATATTCTCGAGTAGGTTAGGTCGGTAGGTCGCTCGGGCAGAAGCTTTTATTATCGGCTAATTTCGGGCAACGCTAGCAAAAGCGTTTTCTATTGTCTCACTTCGACCCCGCGTTTTGTAAGCCTGGTGCGTCCTGCGAAGTTACATTCGTTCGGAGTCAGCTAAAGACTAGGGATGAGATTAAGGTTAAATTAGTAGGGAGAGCCGCTGGATTTCTCTTTGCAGGAAAGGCGATTCAGCTTAAATTTTAACCCCTAGGGGAGTAAAAACGATGAAGGTCAAAGGAATTATACGCGGCAACACAATTGAGCTTTTAGAATCACTTTCAGTTCTCGATGGACTGGAAATCTTTATTGAAATACCCGATGATATCGCCTTTAATTCAGAGCAAAAATGGGAACAGATAAAGGGGGTTATTGGAGCGTGGAAAGATGATGAAGAAATTAGCAATATTTTTCAGGCGATAGATGAAGAACGTCATGCCGACTTAGGGCAGCCTCTCAATTTCGATAGTTTAAATTGAGCGATAAGTTT
The DNA here is from genome assembly GCF_014698145.1 of Oscillatoria sp. FACHB-1406. Taxonomy (NCBI): domain Bacteria; kingdom Bacillati; phylum Cyanobacteriota; class Cyanophyceae; order Oscillatoriales; family Oscillatoriaceae; genus Oscillatoria; species Oscillatoria sp. FACHB-1406. The sequence continues at coordinate 230,311 of NZ_JACJSM010000004.1, forward strand.
TCTATGTATCTTCTCGATACCAATATTTGCATAGCCATTATTCAGGGCAACTCAGCAGTAGTCACTCGATTTCAGGAAAAATACCAGGAATGTTATCTCTCTACGCTTGTTCTCGGAGAACTCTATAAAGGGGTGTATTGTTCGAGCAGAGTCGAGAAAAATTTGCTTGTTCTCAATCAGTTTGCCAACCCGCTAACTAAAGTTAACTTCGATGAAAATGCTGCTATAGAATTTGGTAAAATTCAAGGAGAACTTAAACAAATTGGTAGACCCACCGGACAAATCGATGCACTTATTGCATCAGTGGCTCGCTTCCGTAATGATGTCTTAGTTACAAATAATACCCGTCACTTTATCAATATTGAAAATTTGAAATTAGAAAATTGGTTAGATACTTAATCCATCGCTACTTGAAACATGAAGGTATGGTTCTAAACCCTGAAAGTCTTGTCTCCGAATTACGAATTACGAATTACGAATTACGAATTACAGTTGAGGTGAGGTGAGGTAAGCTTGTAGGAGGGGAATGCAGTTTGCGATCGCGCCTAAGTGGGCGATTTCGTAGCCGTGGGTGTTCTGCGTCGGAAACCCCAAACAAGCCGCCCGCGCGACATGACCGAATTTCATCGCGATCGACGCATCGCTACCAAAACCGCTAATTGCGGCAAATTGTAAGGGAATATTGGCCCAATTTGCTGCCGATTGCAACTCCCGATTTAAGCCTTCATCGTAAATCCCATAACCATCTTGAGACAGCAAGACGGGCGCTTCACCTTCATCAATGGGATATTCAACCGAAAGCGGACAAATTTCTAAGGCAATTAAGGCATCGAGGCGCTGATTTTGGGTGAAGTACAGCGCCCCAATCGCACCGACTTCTTCTTTCGCCGAAGCGACGAGGTAAACATCAACGGGCGGATTTTTCACTCGTTCGGCGAGGGCGAGCAAAATGGCGATCGATGCTTTATTATCCAGGGTATAACTGCCGATATAATCTTTGAGGCGCAGGGGATGTTTGCGGTGCTTGCTGACGACGACGCGAGTTCCGGGGCGCACGCCTGCGGCTTCTAGTTCTTCGTTGCTGCATTTCGTTTCTACCCATACGTCTTCCCAACGCAAGGGGGCGCTATCTTGCTGCGCTTTTTGGGGCGATTCGTGGGAGACGTGGCGCGAACCGAAGGAGAGAATGCCGGGAATGGTGGCAATATCGCCCAGGATATCGACTGCGCCTTCGCCATAAATCCAGGGGAAGGAACCGCCCAATCTGCGAATTTCTAAGCAACCTTTGGGCGTGAAGGACTTGACAATTGCGCCGATTTCGTCTTTGTGTCCGGTGATGGCAACCGCGCCTTCTCCCGTACCGGGAATTTTGGCGATAATATTCCCGGCTGCATCCTGCCAGGTTTCTACGCCTAAAGTTTGGAATTTTTCAAGGAGGACGCGATCGATTTCTGCTTCCACACCGCTGGGAGAATGCAGTAAGACTAATTCTTCAATCGTCTCGAATAGCCAATCGTAGAGTTCTACTGTCATTAATGAATTCCTAAAAAAGTTCGCCAGATTTGTAGTGCCGTGACACACCTTAAATGAGGCTTTAGAAAAACTCTTGAAACCCGATCGAGTAAGCAATAGAACGAGAAACCTATCGCACAGTTTTAGCTGTGTCACGGCACTACGTCTATGCTCGATCGCCGATTTGCTAAACTAGTCCGAGTAAGGCGACGAGTAACGCTTTTTGGGCGTGCATTCGGTTTTCGGCTTGATCCCAAAGACGAGATTGTGCGCCTTCCATGACAGCTTCGGTAATTTCTTCGCCGCGATGGGCGGGCAAACAGTGGAGGACGATCGCGTTGGGGTCGGCAATCTTCATCAATTGTTCGTTGACCTGGTAAGGTTGGAACAGGGGAATGCGATCGCTCGCCGAATCTTCTTGCCCCATACTCGCCCAAACATCGGTATAAAGCACCTGCGCGCCTTCTACGGCGGCTTTGGCATCGTCGGTGACAATAATTTCTGCCCCATCTATGGCTAATTGTTGCGCTTTTTCCACGATCGCGGGATCGGGGCGAAATCCTTCGGGAGTAGCGACGCGCACGTTCATCCCCATCATTGCGCCGCCAATAATCAGGGAGTGCGCGACGTTATTGCCATCGCCGAGGTAAGTTAGGGTTAAGCCAGACAGAGAACCGAGATGTTCTTGTACGGTTAAGAAGTCGGCAAGAATTTGGCAGGGGTGTTCTAAGTCACTCAGGGCGTTGACGATGGGAATCTCTGCGTAGCGGGCAAAGGTTTCTAAGTCCTCTTGTTTAAAGGTGCGGACTGCGAGAATATCGAGGTAGCGATCGAGGACGCGCGCCGTATCGGTAATCGGTTCGCCGCGCCCGACTTGGGTAACATTGGGATTGAGATCGATTGCTTGTCCGCCCAGTTGGTACATGGCAACGGTAAAACTGACGCGGGTGCGCGTCGAAGCTTTATAAAAGAGCAATCCAAGAATTTTATTGCAGGGAGGGAGCGATTTTTGTCCCCCCTTGAGTTCGGAGGCTAGCTGTAGAAGTCCCTGAAGTTGTTCGGAACTCAAATCGGCGATACTGAGAAAATCTTTGCCCTTCAGCGAATCCATAGCTCAAAATTTAGACGACTCAGCGCTTCAATCGCGTGAAGCCTACATTATATGTCGGAAGGTTCCGTTCTTGAAATTTCGAGCATTTTGATTTTCGGGCGGTGGTGTAGTGCGGGTTAATTCTGCCTCTGCGGTTGCGACTGGGTTTTTATCGAGCTTCTAGTTCGGCAATGCGCGCGAGGGCATCCTGATAGTATTGGGTGAGTTCTTGGTTGCGGTAAAGTTCGGCTGCTTTACGAAAATCGGCGAGTGCGCCTTCGCGATCGCCGAGTTGCGCTTTGGATAAAGCGCGATTATAGTAAGCTTGCGCGTAGTTCTCGTTGTAGCGCAGGGCATTAGTATAATCTTCAATTGCGCCGCGATCGTCTTGGGTACGACGTTTGGCAATCCCGCGTCCGAGGTAGGCGTTGGCATTGGTGGGGTTTAGCTGCAAGGACTGGTTGTAGTCCTCGAGAGCTTTGGGATAGTTTTGTTGATTGCGATAGGCGATGGCGCGCCCGAGATAAGCATTGGCGTTCTGCGGTTCGCGTTCGATTAAGGTACTAAAATCCGAGATTGCGCCTTGGTAGTCCTGTTGCTGAAGTTTCTGTACGCCGCGATTGAACAAAACATTCCCGTCTACCTGGGTTTGAGCTTCGGCTCGAGGCGAGAAGGCAGAAGGGACGAAGGAGGAGAGTAGGGGGGAAGTGCTGCCGATCGCGATCGCGATTCCTAGCATTTTAATCAAGTTACGGTTGCGATTCATAAACAAAAAAACACGATTACAACTTCTAACATTCCCCTTCGCAACGCTGGGATACCCCGCGATCGCAAAATGGGGATATCGCCAGTTTAGCTTTATCCCCAATCTCTTGTCTTCTGTTTCAGGGTTTCAATCCCTTTCAACCTTTTTGCTTGCTCCTTGCTGGGCGGAGCGATCGCCATCATAACCCCTTTTTCCGATCGATATTCGATTTAAATTCTAGGATCGGATGATTGCTTCATAATTCTTAATGAAGGGAGCGGGATTTCAGCCGACAAAAAATATCGCTTTCTGCCAATCCCGAACTGGCGTTATTTGAGGTGCAGGTAGCTCGCTTCTGCTTCGAGTTGGCGCACTAACTGCTCGTCTCCTCTAGCGCGAGCGGCTTCCAAGCGGTGTTCTAGGTTTTTCCGCAGGCTTTCGCGATGGTTGACTGCTGCGGTTTTGACGGCTTCTTGACGATTTCTATTCACGGTTGTTACCCCCAGAATGCATAAATTCACTTCACTTCCTTAATATAGCATTTTTAAGCTAAACTGTAGTTTTTGTTACAGAAATTTTTAAACATTTTGTTATATTTGAGGGTTGCGGTATGAACCAACCCAAAATTATTACTCTCCTGAGCGATTTTGGCTGGCAAGATAGTTATGTCGGCGCGATGAAAGGCGCGATCGCGCGCATCAACCCCACCCTCAACATTCTCGATCTCACCCACGACATCCCGCCCCAAGATTTAACCGCCGCCCGCTTTTGCCTGCTGAATACCTATCGCTACTTTCCCGACGGTACGGTTCACGTCGCTGTCGTCGATCCCGGTGTGGGCAGTCGGCGGCGCGCGATCGCCGTACAAATCGCAGCGGGAACGCTTGTCGGGCCGGATAATGGGATTTTTAGCGGTATACTCAGCGAAACGCCCGCCTTCGCTGCGGTAGAACTCACTAACCCCGATTATTGGCGCATTCCTTCCCCTAGCAACACCTTTCACGGACGCGATATTTTTGCCCCCGTCGGCGCGCACCTAGCCAGCGGTACGCCCCTAGCCGAGTTGGGCGACGCGATCGCCCCCGGAACCCTCGTGCAACTGCCCTTCCCGGCGCTAAAACCGACTGCTACGGGGCTTGAGGGCTGCATTCAGTATTGCGATCGCTTCGGCAATTTAATCGCTAATATTCCAGCGGCGGCGGTAGCAGGGAAAAGTTGGTTCCTAAGCGCAGGAGAACGCACCTTTGTGGGTGTAAAGACTTACAACGACGTAGCGAAAGGGGAAAGCCTCGCACTCGTCGGCAGTCACGGTTGGGTAGAAATTGCGGTGAATGGAGGCAGCGCGCGATCGCAGCTTAACTTGGATTGCGGCGCAGTAGTATGCTTGAGAGTGACGGGGTGACGGCGCTTCGACTTCGCTCAGCGCACCGGGTGACGGGGGGACGGGGTGACGGGGAGATTGAGGATACCCAATTTAGATGCGTCTTAGCTTACATAACAGTCGAGCCGAGTTTTTCGGTTCGAGGCTTGCATCCGGGATAATTTTTAATTCTTAATTCTTAATTCCCAAACCTCGTTCCTAAAATTGTAACGGAAGCGCTCTTTTCCGGAAGATACGGCACAGTAGAAGGAAAAGAACGATGGATGCAAAATAGATACTCTTTATGATTAACCCTAAAATTTTAGCAACCGCGATCGGAACCCTACTCCTGTTACTGGGGTGTAGCTTTGCCCAACAACCTAAAACAATGGCTTCAGATCCGATAGTCCCCTCAGCCCAAACGCTTCAAACTCCCGAAATTGCAGACGAACGGTTGCTTGAAGCAAATGCGAAGTTTGGGTTAAACCTTTTCCGACAATTGCAGCAAAAAGATACAGGAAAAAATATTTTTATCTCTCCGACTAGCGTTGCAAACGCTCTCAGTCTTCTGTTGCAAGGGACGGCGGGCGAAACGCAACAAGAAATGCTAAAAGCCTTAGAACTGAGGGACATGACGCTGACTGATATTAATCGCGCCAACCAAACGCTTCATCAACTTTTAGAAAATGCCGATCCGAGCGTTCGAGTTGCGATCGCGAATTCCATTTGGATGCGGCAAGGCGTTGCGTTCAAGCCGGAATTTCTGCAAACGAATCGAGAATACTATAATTCTGAAGTCAGCGAATTAGATTTCAGCAGTGCCGATGCTGCCCCTCGGATTAATCGTTGGGTGAGCGATAAAACTAATAATAAAATTGACAAAATGGTCGATTCAATCGATCCGCAGCAAGTTCTCTTTCTTCTCAATGCCATTTACTTTAAAGGGGACTGGTCGCAAAAATTCGATCGCGCGCAAACTCAAGAAAAACCATTTTTCCTCAATCGAGAGCAAACGGTAAAAGATAGCGATCGCAAAGCTTCGGTTCCCGTTGCCATGATGTCGCAAACGGGAGAATATCGCTACCTAGAAAACGAACAATTCCAGGCTGTAAGTCTTCCTTACGGAAAAGAAGGTCGAATGAGTTTCTATGTGTTCTTACCAAAAAGCAATAGTAGCTTAGAAAGTTTTTACCAACAACTAACTTTAGTAAATTGGCAAACTTGGATGCAGCGTTTCAGCAGAAGAGATGGTAAAATCGAACTGCCTCGTTTTAAACTCGAGTACGAAACGCAATTGAAAGAAGTTCTCGAAACATTGGGCTTAAAAACGATATTCGACCCAAATACTGCTAACTTTTCTAAGATGACCGATGCTTCGGTTGTCGTCGATCGCGTCAAACACAAAAGTTTTGTGGAAGTGAACGAAGAAGGAACGGAAGCAGCAGCAGCAACTTCAATTGGCATCCGCGTAACTTCCATGCCGCCCCCACCTTTCCAAATGACAGTCGATCGCCCCTTCTTTTTCGCAATTCGCGACAATCGCAGCGGCGAAGTCTTATTTATGGGATCGATGCTCGAACCGCCTTCGCCTTAAAGGGTTGGGAATACAGCGATCGCGCGTTGAAATGGTCAGCGGTGTTAAATTTTGAGATGAATTGAGAAAGAAGCAGAAACCTTTTCCGGGTGAAATATTCCCCATTTATAGTACAGAGTTATCCGAAATTTTGATAGGAATCTTTGTATTCTAGAAAGAGAAGTTCTTTAAGTCGAGCTTCTACCTATCTAGATTGGTTAATTTTGCCCCCATCTGCACTTACTTTATGAATCGCGTACGCTCTAACATTTTTGTATTGGCTTTCGGTGCGATCGCGTCTATTCTGTTAGTCGGTAGCTTTACTCTGTGCGCGCGCGCTCAACCGGTCCCCGCAAAGGACGACGCTACGGGAACAACGATTAAAATTGAAGGCAATCAATTCAATATCGAAGGCGGTACGCTTTCAGGCGATGGAAGCAATCTTTTCCATAGTTTCGAGCAATTCGGTCTTGATGCCAACCAAGTCGCGAATTTCCTCTCACACCCTCAAATTCAAAATATTCTCGCCCGCGTTGTCGGTAACGATCCTTCGATTATCAATGGCTTAATTCAAGTTACGGGCGGCAATTCTAATTTGTACTTAATGAATCCGGCTGGGATTATTCTCGGGCAAGGGGCAAGTTTAAACGTTCCGGGCGATTTTGTGGCAACGACAGCAACGGGAATTGGTTTTGGTGGCGATCGCTGGTTTAATGCGTTTGGGGAAAATCGCTATACGACTTTAGTCGGCAATCCCACTCAATTTGCCTTCGATTTATCCCAAGCCAGTGCAATTATCAATGCAGGTTCCTTAAAAACCGATAATGGTAGCGTTGCCCTAATTGGGGGAAAAATTGCTAATACCGGAAGGCTAGAAACATTGGGCGGAAATGTTGCGGTTGCTGCTGTTCCCGGAAGTAGTTTAATCCGCATCTCGCAACCGGACAACTTATTAAGTTTAGAAATTGCCCCGCCTCGCGATACAAATGGTGTTATTCTCCCGTTCGCGGCGCGCGATCTGCCCGAACTGTTGACCAATTCTAGTAATTCTAATATAGACACGGGATTGAGCGTTGATTCCAACCGGAACGGGCATATATTCAATCCTGCCCCCAAACCAACTTTAGAACCCCAGAGTATCGCGATCGGCACATTAACCCCTCCCAACAACGACAGTGTGGTAAATCCGCTAAGCGTTATTGTGGTGTTGTTGGAAAATGCTTCTTTTGTCTTGCCGCCGCCCGGAGAGCGGCCGCCCGATCCCGCGCCTGGAGGACATTCTAGTAGCTCACTGTCCCCCTTAAACCCGATTTCATCCCCTGGAGGAACGCCCGATGCGAGCAACCTATATCCGGATGTAAGTCGCTCTGTATCCTCTGTTATAGACGATACACCCCAGACTTCCGTACCGACAGGAAGCGACAATCGCCCTTCCATTACGCCCGCAGGTACAGCGGAGAACGCTGAGATATTGCCCGTTCAAAGCAGTTGTGCGAATGTCGATATTGAAACCTCAGAGGGTGAATTTAGTCGAGGGTGTTCGATGCCTGCATCAGTGGAGGAAAAGCCAATTTTGGATATAAGCAATGTTGTACCGTAGCGTTAAAAATTAAATGTTATGAACGACAAAGATAGACAAAAGGCGAAACGATGGGGCTTATGGGGTTTAACGCTGTTGTGGGCGATTCCGATCGCGATCGCAGTTCCGGGTGCGATCCCGCAGGGATCCGCGAAGCGGCACGCGCAATCCCCAGAGCCAGATCGCTTGCTCCAACAAGGTTTCGTCCAATCCCAGCAAGGGCAATGGGATGCGGCGGTGGCTTCGTGGCAAAGTGCATTGCAAGGATACCGCAACGCTCGAAACCAAGACGGGGAAGCGCGGGCGTTGGGGAGTTTGGCGAATGCGTTTCAAGCGTTGGGGCGTTATGCCGATGCGATCGCGTCCGCTAATGCAGCGCGCCAGCTTTGGCAGCAATTGCAAAATCGCACCGAAGAAGGAAAAGTTATCGGCAATTTGGGCAATATTTACATCGAACTGGGCAATTATAAGAAAGCAAAGGAATTGCACGAGCAAAGTTTAGCGATCGCTCGCGAGTCAAACAATGCCGAAGGAGAGGTACGAACGCTGATTAGTTTGGGGGCGATTGCCGGTAGCGAGGGCGATTACGAAGCCGCCAAACGCAACTATCAACAAGCGCTGACAAAAGCAACCGCGATCGGCTATACCAGCGCCCGCGCCACCGCCTTAAATAACCTCGGTTCGGCGTACCACGCCCTAGGGCAATATCAAGAGGCGATCGCGCGTTACCAGCAAACCTTAGAACTCGCAGAAACGCTCAACAGTCCCCGCTTTCAAAGTGCCGCCCTCGCCGGTTTGGGACTCGCCCACGCCAATTTACAAGATTACGATCGCGCGCTGCAATACCAAGAACGGGGCTGGAAATTAGCCGAACAAATGAACAGCAAACCCTTAGCCAGTATTGCGGCGGCGAATTGGGGATTTACGTTATGGAAGGCAAGGCGATTGCCAGAAGCCGAGAACAAGCTGCGGGAAGCGATCGCGATTCGCGAATCTTTGCGTTTGGAACTCAATGATTTAGATCGCGTTTCCCTGTTCGATACCCAAGCGCGGGATTACAGTCTCCTGCAACAAGTCTTAATCGCGCAGAATAAACCGGAAGCGGCGCTCGAAGTGTCGGAGAGAGGACGGGCGCGGGCATTTGTGGAATTACTCGCGCAGCGCCTTTCCGACTCTAATATTGCCGCAGCAGCTAATGTCGAGCCGCCTTCCTTGCCAAAGGTACAAGAAATCGCACGGCAGCAGCAAGCGACATTAGTTGAATATTCCATCATTTCTGACGAACAGTTTGTCGGACAGGGAAAACTGAAAGGGAAACCGATCGCCCTTTATATTTGGGTGGTGCAACCGACGGGAAAAGTGACCTTTCGTTCTGTCGATCTGAAAAACCTCGAGCTGCCCTTAGAAGAAATTATCAAGCGCAGTCGTCGTGCCGTTGTCGGACGAGGAATTAACCAAACTCCGGTAGGGGATAAGCAATCGACTCCCGAACGCCGCCGTCCGACTTCGCAGTTTCTCGGATTAATGTATCAGTTGTTAATTGCACCGATCGAAGATTTGTTGCCAACCGATCCCGAAGCGCGTATTATTGCGATTCCCCATCAAACCTTATTTTTAGTTCCTTTCGCCGCCTTGCAGGATAAAACCGGAACCTACGCGATCGAAAAACATACGTTCGCGATCGCGCCCTCAATTCAAGTTCTCGACTTCACCCACCAGCAAAAAGAACGGTTACTCGCCCAAACTTCGGAAACACGGGAAGATTTAGTGGTTGGAAACCCCACCATGCCCAGCTTTAAAGAACCCGATGGTACGTTAATTGAATTGTCGCCTCTACCGGGAGCAGAAACCGAAGCCCAACAGATTGCCCAACAACTCAAAACCGAACCGCTAATCGGTAATAGTGCCACAGAAATCGCTGTGAGAGAGCGATTGGGCAGCGCGCACCTCGTTCACTTAGCCACCCACGGATTATTAGATGATTTTGGCACGGGGATTCCCGGCGCGATCGCTCTCGCTCCGAGTGGGGACGCTTCGACTTCGCTCAGCTTAGCAGGAGATGGGTTGTTAACGGCAGAAGAATTATTAGGGTTAAAGATTCGCGCCGAATTGGTGGTGCTGAGTGCTTGCGATACCGGACGCGGCGAGATTACCGGCGATGGCGTAATTGGGTTGTCGCGATCGCTCATTGTTGCAGGCGCGCCCAGTATTTTAGTCTCGCTTTGGGCAGTTCCCGACGCGCCGACGGCTGAATTAATGGTGGAATTTTACCGTCAGTTAGCCCTCAATCCCGACAAAGCGAAAGCCTTGCGACTGGCAATGCTTGCCACCCTCAAAAAATACGATAAACCCGTTAACTGGGCTGCTTTTACTCTCGTCGGTGAAGCCGAATGAATTAAACTGAAATAAGAGTTTAAAAATTGCCGTAGAGACGTTGTATACAACGTCGTTATTGATATTTCGTAGGGTGGGCAGCGCCCACCAGCTTTAAGTCAGTGCCATTAATCTTTAGTGACTTAAGTTATTAGCCTTGGGTTGTAAACCCAAGGCGGGCTAGGTGGGCGGGGGTTAAGCTTAAGTTGACACCTTCCACGCCCTCAATGCCCATTCAGGTAATAATCCCGCGTTCCTTTAGCATCCAACGCTTCCCCGAGGCGATTGAGGGCGTGGATATAAGCGGCGGCGCGCATCGAAACATCGAGTTCTTTACCGATCTTCCAAGTATTTTCGGTTTCTTCCACCATACGTTCTTTAAGGCGTTGATTGACTTTTTCCAGGTTCCAATACAGTCCGCTGCGGTTTTGTACCCATTCAAAATAACTGACGGTTACACCGCCCGCGTTGATTAAAATATCGGGGAAAACGTAAATCCCTCGATCTTCTAAGATGCGATCGGCAGCAGAATTAATTGGCCCGTTGGCGACTTCAAAGATATACTTGGCTTGAATGTCGGCGGCATTGAGTTCGGTGATTTGATTTTCGAGCGCTGCGGGAATCAAAATATCGACATCTAGGGTTAAAAGTTCTTCATTACTAATGGTTTGATGTTCGACAACATTGCAGACTGTATCTTGACAATAGACTGCTTTCATGGTCTTGCGCTCGGCTTTATACTGGCGCAAACTGGGGATATCTAAACCTTGTTCGGCATACAGTCCGCCTTGAGAATCGCTAACAGCCACAACTTTATAACCGGCTTGCCAGAGAACGTCGGCGAGAATGCCTCCAACGTTGCCGAATCCTTGAATCGCGACGGTGGTTTGTTCGGGAATGAGATCGAATTTCGGCAGCAAAGTTGCGATCGCGTAATACGCCCCCATTGCCGTGGCTGACTCTCGCCCTTGGGAACCGCCCATCATCACGGGTTTGCCCGTTACTACCGCCGGACTCACTTTGCGTTTGATGATGCTGTATTGATCCATCATCCAACCCATAATCGTGGCGTTGGTGTAAACATCGGGTGCGAGAATGTCAATGTCGGGGCCGATAAAATCCGCGATCGCATCGATATACCCCCGACTCAACCGCTCTAATTCTTGCCGGGATAATTCTTTGGGATTAAGCGCGATGCCGCCTTTTGCACCGCCGAAGGGAAGATTAAGCAAGGCACATTTAAACGTCATCCAAAACGCGAGCGATTGCACTTCATCCATCGAAACATTGGGATGATAGCGAACGCCGCCTTTTCCCGGGCCGCGCGTATCGTCGTAGCGCACGCGGTAGCCTTGAAACACGCTCAGAGAACCGTTATCCATGCGCACGGGAATGGAAACACACAAACTCGCCTTGGGGTATTTCAGGCGGCCGAGGGCATCTTCTGACATCGAAACGTATTTTAAGGCGCGATCTAATCGCGTTCTTGCATCGGCAAATAACGAGCTTTCTTTGGGAGTTGGGACAGAAGTTTGTGCGAGCATAATCTTAAGGTAGAGTGAGAAAACATAGCAGAGATTGGGTCAGGTGCGATCGCCCTAACCTTCCTTTTATTTCGAGATGCCACAAGGATTTCCAGCCGCACGACTGCGACCCTTTTAGGAAATATTTGCAAGCATTACTTAAAATTCAACGTATCGTTTGCGAACCGACAATGTTGCACGAAACCGACGCAAAGAAACCGGATTTTTGGGCCTCGCGTGCAAATCTTATTGAAGCTTCGCCTACTAATATTGTAGGCACAAGCAAACCGTATCATTGAATACAATGCAACAGTTCTTTACAATTCCTCTCAGAAAGGTGCAAATTGGCGAGTTTGAGGGAACTCCAGACAATCCAACTCGTCGAGAGCTAGCATTCCTCCCCCTAAAAGCAAGAAGCTCTTTATACTGGGGATATGATACTGCGCGCCATCGAAGCGATCGCCATTCATCCGAAAAGCGCGCCGCCGTGGGGAAGCATTAAGCCACAACGTTTGAGAAACGCGATTATCCCCAATCCCGATAAAAGCCATTGGTATGTTTGTTGGAATTTTAGCCGCTCTTTCAGCGTCAGCCGCAGCCGGAATGCGAATTGCCTTACCACTGCTCGCGATCGGCTTACTACAAAATGATATTCTCTGGCAGAACGTACCGCTGTTATCTCGCATTCATCCTCAAGTTTTGCTAGGTATCCTGACCAGTTGGTCGCTGTTCGAGCTATTCGGTTCAAAAAAATTCCTGAGTTTGCGCGCATTGCAATTAGTCGAACTAATATTTAGTCCGATTGTCGGTGCTTTATTGGCAATAACAGCCGCTAGAATTGCGCAGTTGAAATTCGAGATTCAACTCGAACCGTTATGGACTATTGCTATAGTTGGGGGAACATTGGCTTTAGTTCTAAAACTGGTACAAGTTGGTTGGTTTTTTCGCCTGCGACGATTGCCAATTTGGGCAGTTTTTGCAGAAGATATCCTTTGCGTTTTACTGGTCTTTGTGTCGTTTAAAGCTCCCGAGCAAGGCGGATTAATTGCCATGTTGCTGCTGTGGCTTGCCGTTCGCAGTTCGCAGGAGTGGTATCGTTGGTATCGTAAGAATGAATAATGAGTGGGGAATTATGAATTATGAGTTATGAATTATGAATGGGGAATCATAAATTATGAGTTATAAATGGGAAATCATGAGGAATGAAGGAGGAGTAATGAATTAAGAATTAGAGATAGAGTAAGTCAATTAAGTTTAACGATTTTGCTTAGTTTTACGAATAATCGCAGTAAGGATTGCGATAATTTCTTCCGTTTCTTGAATGAGGGGCTGAAGTCGATCGCGAAGAATAATTTCTGATTCCTCAAACAGGTGTAGCCAATATAAACTTTCTCTCGCCTCTTTTTGAGCGATACTCATTTTATGAATAAAATCGGCTTTACTTTCTCCTGACTGAGCTTCTTCTATATTCGCACCAATTGAAGTCGCTGCTCTTAAATATTGTTTGCCTAATATCCAACCTGCTCTATCCGTTCCCTCTTGTACGCTCTGATGCAGTTTAATCGCCTGTAGAGCATACTCAAAAGAACGCTTCCGAATATCCTTGGGCTTCTCTTTTCTGCCCTCCATAATTACCTGTTCTCCTTTAATGATTCATAACTCATAATTCATAACTCCCTCTTCATCACTTATCACTCCCCCTTCATAACTCCCCCTTCATAACTCATAATTCATAACTCATAACTCATAATTCATATTTTATTCTGATTGCTGAAGCGCATCCGTTAAAACGCTTACTAATGCCGCAGCAATAGTCGGGGGTTTATAGGTGAAATGAATGTAAAAAGTCCGTCGCGAAGCTGTTCGATCTAACACCTTTGCGTACACATCTTCGCTAATTCCAAACCGATCGCCCAGTTTTAAGAAGTTGATTTTCAAGTTGCTTAAGGGAGGCGGCATCGAATCGGTATTGCCTTTTTCGATGCGAATTTCGACCCCTTTAGTCGAAATACTGACGATGTTACCTTTGAAGATTGTATCGCTGACTTGTTTTCCTTCCAGCACAAAGTACAGAACCGGAAGTTCCCACCGCAAGCGAATAAATTGTTCTTCGTTTTTAGGGAGATAAAGATTGTAGCGATCGCCAATTCCGCCAATTTCATAGAGGGAGATGTTGTCTTTTACGCCTTTGGGCTTGACTTGTTTCTCGCCGTCGATCCTTAAGTTTTCTGCACCGATCGCGGCGAGTGTGTCTTGGGAGATCAGGATTTGATTGCCGGTGGAGTAGGTTTCGATGCGGAAAGCGAGGTTGACGTGATTGCCAATGACGGTATATTCAGCGTGCAGTTCCGAACCGATATTACCGACGACGCATTCGCCGGTATGAATGCCGATCCCCATTTCGAGGAGGGGTAGATTCATTTCTGTTAAGGTTCTGTTGACTTCTTCGATCGCGAGTTGCATGGCGATCGCGCAAGCAACGGCTCGCTGTGCATCGTCTGGCCGCGTTTCCGGCGTGCCAAAATGCACTAAGATACCATCACCAAGGAATTTATCGATCGTGCCTTCATGCTCTTGAATCGTTGCGAGCATGGCTTTAAGATAAAGATTGAGGATGGTAACGACTTCTTCGGGCGGCAATCGTTCGGAAAGGGCCGTAAATCCGCGCAAATCGGAAGTAAGGATGGTAATACACTGGCGCTTACCGCCGAGTTTTAAGCCTTCGGGACTTTCAAGCAAGTTCGCAACCACTGCATCGGTTAAGTAGCGCCCGAAGGTATGGCGAATTTTGCTGGCGGTGTAGGCCATATAGCCGGTAATCGCAAGGGTGGAACCGGCGAAGGCGAGAAGCGGCGGGACAACGGGCAGCCACCAACCGTAGAGGTAGGCGATGTAAGTACCGCCCATTAAAACACCGATCGCGATTGAAGGTGCGATCGCGCGAGTGAGCATAAAAACCCAGCGTTTCGTCGTCTTGCGCCATTTCCAGGCTAGGATTGCGCCGCCAACTGCCCAAAGTACAATCCACGCATTCTCGACGGGTTCCGACCAACTGCGAAAAAGCGGACGACCGTCGATCGCGGCGTTGAGGATTTGACTGACGAGGGCGGCGTGAATTTCGACTCCGGCGACGGGTTTGGGACTTCGCAGCAAGCTACCGCTATAGGGCGTGAAGTAGGAGTCATTAAAGCTTTCTCCGACGACTCCAATTAAGATAACGCGATCGCGCGCCCAATCTTTGGGGACTCGGTTGTTGAGGATATCGCTGAGGGGAACCGTTTCAAAATAACCACTCCCGCCCCGATAGTCGATAATGGTTTGAAACCCGCCGGCATCGGCTCGAATATAACCGCCATGATTGCTTTTGAACTGGGTAAATAAGGTTTTTCCCAGCCACCAAGTATCGTCGGAACCTTCGACGTTTCGGGGGCTAATTCCGTCGCGATCGAGATATTGCAGGGCGAGGTGTAACGGGAAACTGAAAACTGTTTCACCTTTGGCACTCTCTAAATACATAAAGCCCCGGCGAATGCGCTTATCGCTATCGATAATCAGATCGTTTGCGCCGACTTGTCCTTTTGCTTTCAGCACGGGAGGAGGGGCAACCATCTCTTTACCGGAGTCGCCGACTACCTTTTCAATGCCGACTAGATTGGGTGTCGATTCAAAAACCTTAACCAGTTCTTCGTGACCGGGAGGAACGGGAAGATCGCGGTAGATATCTAATCCTATAGCGCGCGGCTGTTGGGCTTTGAGTTTGTCGATTGCTTCAGCATAGACGCGATCGGGAACGATCGCTTGTCCGATCTGTTTTACATCCTCTTCATTAATACCAACAATCGCAATACGTTTATCTGCCGGAACAGTCGGTCTGTGGCGCATATATTCGTCTAAGACGAGCAATTCAGGCATCTGCAACCCGCCAACGAATCGCAACAGTAGGATTAACGTCGCGCTAGTTGGTCCTGCAATCCATACACCTCGCCATTCCCAGAGAAATTTCTTTAATTTTGCCCACATTTTGAGGTCCCGGTTGAATTAATGAAACTGCTGGGTAGATGCTGATGACACGCAGAAACTACGGGCAATTGCCGCCCTCAATCTCTCAATATCTTAACAGGTCGATTTGAGTCGCTCTCGCTCTCCTAATCGCGGCAATTGACTTATCCTAGGTAAAGATAGTACAGCGAAGGAGGTGAGTCATTGTTTGCGATCGCAGCTAGATTGATGGGTTTAATGTTGCTGGTGGTTAGCTTGGTTGGCTTTTCTCTACCGGCTTCTGCTTTTGGCAATGACGCTCAATTTGAAGCGAAAGTTCTGCAAGTGCTTCGAGACCATCCCGAAACGATTATCCAGTCGTTACAAGCGTATCAACAGAAACAGCGCCAAGAACAGCAGAAGCGCCAGCAAGCTTTTTTAGAGGAGATGAAAGCTAACCCAAAAGCGGTTATCGGTTCCTCGCCGACCAAGGGCGCGGCAACGCAGGATATCGTGTTAGTGCTGTTTTCCGATTTTCAATGCCCTTACTGCGCTACGGTGCGCGAAACGCTAAAACAGTTCATGCTCGAGCATGGCGATCGCGTGACGTTGGTGTATAAAAATTTACCCCTAACAGAAATTCACCAACAGGCGTTACCGGCGGCGTTTTCGGCTTGGGCAGCCGGACAGCAGGGTAAGTTTTGGGAGTATTACGAGGCACTGTTTGCCCAGCAGAAATCGTTGGGAGAACCGCTTTATCAGGCGACAGCAAAGGCGTTTGGGTTGGATATGGAACGGTTTGAGCGCGATCGCAGCAGCGATGCGGCTGGAATTGCGCTGGGGAAAGATATTGAAATGGCAAGAACGCTGGCTATTGAAGGTACGCCCTTTTTAGTCATGAATGGGGAAGCAATTCCCGGTGCGGTGGAATTGGCAGATCTCGAAGCGGTTTTCAAAAAAGTCAGCGCTTCTAATACATTACAATAGAAATTTGTCAATTAAAATTGTCAAAGTCTATTCAATCTCTGCAAGCAGAATCTAGCTACAAAAAACGCGCTCGCGCCTGCCATTGCTCCGGCGATGGGAACGATCCGAGCTTGCTGCATCCAAAGGGAAAACAACGCTAAACCCGCGCCGCTTCCGCCAAAATAAATGCCCGTTCCCAAGCCCGCTCGCGCCGTCGGAACGCTGGATAATGCTAAGGGAATCGTAGCGGTAAACGCCAATCCAAAAGCCAAACCCAGGGCAAAGATCGTGACGAGATGGATAAGAGTCGAACGGCCGATGAGTAATGTTAATCCCATCAAGAGTGCCATCGCTCCCAAAGCAGATTGCATTGAATGATTGGGGCGATATTGGGTCACGAAATCGCCCCAAAGATTGGCACTTAGGGCAGAAATAGCTAAGATAATTGCGCCAATAATTCCTGAATTAGTAGCGGGGAAAGATTCACTTAAAATGGGACAAAAGATACCGAACAAAATGTTCGATTCAAATCCCGCTGCGAAGCCGATGAGAAAGAGGAGAACGAGTCGTTGTAACGAGATCGGTTGCGATTTTGAAGTTGGGAATGGCGCGACTCGATGCTGGGGTGTTTGCGAGTAGAGACAGAATGCACCTAATAATAGCGCGATCGCGCCGCAAAGAAAGGTCGGTGTTGCTCCCATTCGCTCTAAGAGGAGTACGAGTAGCGGGTTTGCTGCTGCAACTAATCCTAAAACGAGAACGATAATACTGCTTGCTTGGGGTAATTGGTCGAGGGGGGCAAATTGTATTAAAAGCGCGATCGCCGGACCGCGAAATACGATCGTACTCATTACCCAAACCATCATCAAAACCGGGACAATCCAACGCAAACCTTCCGGAATATTGCCCGAAAGCAGCCAAGAAAGGAGCGCAAAGATTAAACCCGTCAGCGTCACGCCCACAGAAATTTGCGGCAAACGACTGCCAACACGACGCAGGATGCGATCGGAAAATCCACCCACTAACGGTTCTAGAATTGCCGCGAACAACCCTTGCAAAATCACTAAAATCGCAGAGAGTTGCGTAAAGCCCAAACCAGCCAAAATTTTGGGCTGATAGAATCCGTAAGCATTAAAACATAAAACAATCGCAGCCAGCAGCGCGGCTAATCCCCAAACTTGCCGCCAGAGAATCAAATTTTCTGACTTGAAAGTGCGAAACATTTGTGGATTGTTGGTTATTTATTATTGGGAACCTGTTAAAAGATATAGTGTTTTTCAGTTGAGTGAGGTACAGTTCCAAAAATCAAATCGGTAGGGGCGCGGATTTCGAGGTCGCCTCGAAATTAAACGCCGCTCCGTAGGGGCGAATGGTATTCGCCCGCTGGATGTACCTCATCCCTGTGAAAACTGCTAGATATATCTTGCTAAAAGCGTTTGCTGTGAATGAGAAAGCTGTTAAGAAAACCCAGTTTCTTAGGGCGATGAGCAAGAGATAAGAAGCAGAAACCGGGTTTTAATCGAAGCTTACACTTTCAACACCCAAGCATCGCGATTTTCAGCACTGACAAAAGCAGCGGGGACGGGTTTTATTTTGACTCCTAACGAGACAAAAGCAGCCCGAATACTCGCCGCATGAGCCGATTCTGTCGAGCCGATACTCGCTCCTGCGGTAATTAAAGCGGGGGTTTTCAGTTTGGCAATTTCCATCGTGTAGGCAATGGCAGCATCGGTTTCTAAAGCGAGGGCAAGTTTGGCAATATTGACATCAGAATCCAAACCGCCCTCGCCTTTATCTAAATAGGAAGAAACATCGTAACTCGATTCGGGACTAACGGGCATTCCTCCCAGACTTTTAACGGCAGCAGCGAGAGCATCGCGATGCTGTTTGTGGTCGGCTTGATTGGCTAGTGCGATCGCTAAAACGGCTTTGCCAACCTCGGAATCGCTTAACTTTCCTGCTGCAAAACTATAAGCCCAAATTGCTTGATGTTCGTAGTATAAAGCATTGTTTAAAATGCTCAGTTCGTCGGTCATGTCGCTTGAATATTCGGCGAGAGCGCGCTTTTGGAGTGAGGGCAATCCGATCGCGCCAGCAAATCCCGCGATCGCGCCACTAATGACGATATTCCGACGAGAAATCGTTTTAGCATTCTGCATCATAAAAAGCTCCGAAAAAATCTAATAAATTGTGATGTGGGACTGACGGGGAGAGGGCGCTTCGCTGTTTTCTTAAACAGACTGTAAAGTTGCCTGAAGTTCTGCAATAACGGCTAACGGATCCCAGTAAGCACGGACGCTTGTAATTTGAGCGTTGCTGTTAAACTCAAAAACATCAATTCCTTCAAAGGTAACGGTTTTTCCCGTTTTGCCAACGCCTTGTCCTCTCCACTTGACTGCCGCTTCATTGTCAATAACTTTGACAAACTCTTCGGTGAGTCCGACTGTCTCGAAATAATCTGAAATTCCCCGGAAAAATTCATAGCGCGCTTCTCGATTTTCCAGCGGCGTGCTGCCGACGGGTTCGCAAGCGATCGCGTCCGGGGCGAAGGTATCCAACCATTGATTGACATCCAGCGATCGCGTGGCAGCATAATAATCGCCTAGAACGGTTTGAATGGCTTTAATATCGGCAGGCATGATAATTTAGGCTCCGAATAGGGTTGAATGCGTGAATTCCAAGGGAGCGGCACTCACTTTACTTTTGTCGCAAGTTGCTTCTAAAGGAGATACGTTGGCTTTTTTGAGATGGATCTACAACGGGAAAAATTGTTTGGGGAAGAGCCGAGCGAAGTTTTAGATCGAATCTCAACAGTAGTTAGCTTGCGGTGCAAACATCCCAGCCAACGTTCTATAAAGGTCTACGTTCGCTTGCCAGAATTGGATCTATCAGCGACAATTCTTCGGTATGACAGCCCAATCCCACGAAGAAATCTATCTCCTGGGTTGTATTGCCCGGGAGGATCGACGCGCTCTCGCCCAACTGTACGATCGCTACGCGCGCGTCCTTTTTGCCTTTGCCCTAAAAATTGTGGCTTCCCGCGAAGAAGCCGAAGAAGTCGTTCTCGATGTTTTCGAGCGAGTGTGGAAGACGGCGGCGAGTTACGATCCGAAAAAGGGGAGAGTGGATACCTGGTTATTTACGATCGCGCGTTCTCGCTCCATCGATAAATTGCGCGCCAAAAAGCGTCAGGGAAAACTCGCCGAAGCCTCGGAACAAAACGCGCAAGCCGAAGCCTCTACCTCCCCAGAACCCCTCGAAGACGCGATGGTAAGAGAACGCCGCCAACAAGTCCTCGAAGCCCTTGCTAAACTGCCGCCCGAACAGCGCCACGCGATCGAACTCGCTTACTACCAAGGACTCTCCCGCAACGAAATTGCCGCCCAAACCGGACATTCTGCCGGAACTGTCGCGACGAGAATTCGCTTGGGACTCAATAAATTGCGGCAATATTTGGATGAGGCTCGTTAGAATTGAAGGGGAAAAAAGGGCAGATGCGAGCGGGGAAATCCTGCACCTCCATTAAAGAACGACCTATGATTGACGAGTCACCTCAAGAACTTGCCGCCTTAGCTGCCCTCGATCTCCTCACTGAAGAGGAACGCCGCCTGCTCGAGGACAACTTGCGCGAGTTTCCCGAGTTAGAAACTGAATTAGCCGCCTATAGCGATGCAGCAGCCGCTCTCGCCTACAGCGCGCCCGATGCTGCCCCCTCCCTAGACTTAAAGGATCGCCTCTTTTCCACCCGCATTACCCGCCCGCCGGAAATTCTGCATTCCTACGAAGTTCAGTGGCAACCGCACCCTTTTCCCGGAATTAGTCTGGGTATTCTCCATCTCGATCGCGACAAAGGCGAAGTTACTGCCCTCGTGCGCCTCGAACCCAAAATCGAGTATCCCCTCCACCAACACGCCGGAGTCGAAGAACTTTTTGTCCTCGAAGGCGATGTGATTGCCGCCGGACGAGTCTGCAATCCTGGCGATTATATCCGTTCTTTCCCCGGTTCCGCTCACGCTCCCGTTACGGAAGGAGGCTGTTTGCTGCTGGTGCGCGCTTGTCTGGACGACGAAATTTTTGCGATCGGGACTTAGGGCGTTTTGCCGTGTTTTTTAACTCAAAATTGAAGCATAAATTGCAATGAGCTTGGAACCCAGACAGCCGCTGGCACTCGACTATCGCCAAGCGAATGCAACGGCGGAATTGCTACCGAAACCGCCGCTATTATCTAGTTGCGGCTGGAATGGGATTCATTTAACGGTTTTCGGACAGCCGGAGTTTGAAACGGCTGAGCATCACCACGCGATGCACGCGATCGCCTATGCTTCCAGAAATGCGCTTATCTTGCCTGCTGGGGAAGAAGACAGCCTGGGAAAAGGTATCTCGCCCACTTCTTCTTGCTCGGTTGGCGAACGCTGGTTGGATGGCAAACTGGAACGGGAAACCCGCAATGGAGGAGAAATTGCCATTATTCCGGCTGGGACTCCCCATCGCTGCAACTGGAATCGTTCGGTGCAGTTTATGGTACTGGCGATCGCGCCGGAATTTTTAGAAGCGATCGGTCGGGAATGGTGCGATCGCGTCGAACTCGTTCCCCACTTTATGACGGCAAGAGATGCTTTAATAGAAGGCATTTTTAGTAGCCTCAGCGATGAATTAACCACCGGGGGAATCGGCGGTACTTTGTTAATCGATAGCCTCAAAACCGCTTTAACAATTCATCTGCTGCGTAATTATTGTACGCGATCGCCTCAAAAGTTCCAGCCGACGGGCGGTTTATCCCCTGCTTGTGTGAAGTTAGTGACGGACTACATTCAAGACAACTTGCAGCAAAACTTACAACTGCAAGAAATTGCCGCGATCGCGCAAATCAGTCCCTATCATTTCTTGCGCTTATTCAAACAAAGTTTTCACCTCACGCCTCACCAATACATTCTGCAAAGTCGTCTCGAAAAAGCAAAAACATTATTAGAACGAGAAAACGCCAGCATCGCCGATATTTCCCAGCGCGTCGGCTTCTGCGACCAAAGTCATTTAACCCGTGCTTTCAAACGTGCTTTCGGGACGACTCCTAAACAATTTCGGCAACATAAAATTGAATGAAGTAGCACTCAAAGAGCGCAAACCTTGTGCTTCTCCCTTTCAATTTAATCTTTATCGCTACTTGAAACGTGAATAAATGTCCTAATACCCTTTCCTAATCGCGATGCACTAAATTTTTCGCTGTAGAGGCATAGCACTGCTCATTGGTGTCACGCAAGGAAATCAAGTTCCTGGCTGATAGCGGAAACCCGTTGAAACGGGTTGGATACATCTGAATTTTCCAGTCCTATAAATGAGGACTTGAGTTAGGACATTCGGTAGGGTGGGCAGCGCCCACCACTCAAGGCTTTCAGCTTTTAGTACCGCTCACGATCGGGCAAGTAGCGCTATAGATTGCGCACCGGAAAAAATTGCCTTCTCTTCTTGTGGCGCACCGCAAGATTATTCTAAAAATCGAGCAACTATCTTCTATTTATAAAACAAGGATTTTTTTACGATGGATTAACCGATAACCGATAACTAATATGACTATTCCTCTCTTGAGTTTATCCATCTTTATAATTTGGACGATGGTTTTAGCAATTCTGTTGATTGCAGCCAGACTTCGACATTTAAGTTCTGGCGGTTCGCCCGCCGACTTCGGCGATCCCACAGGCAATAAATTGTTGTGGCGTTTGCTGCGGGCGCAGGCAAACTGTGCGGAAAACTTGCCATTGTATGCTGGCGTTGTGCTTATTTTAGCAGTGCGGGGAGTCGCGACGGGCGCGATCGATGTTTTAGCGATTCTTTATATTACCTTTCGCCTGCTTCATTCCCTCTTTCATCTCTTCAACTTTAATCCCAATTATCGCGTTGCTTGTTTGGGCGTTCAATTTCTCTGCCTATTAGGTTTACTCGCCTCAGCAACGATCTTCACTTAAAAAGCTTGATAAATCATCAAATAGAGTTCCGAAGGACGACGAAATTAAAACTTTAAAAGGCTTGCTTTAGCAAGCTTTTGGTTTTTCGGAAATGTCTAGTATTTGAAGGTTCCACTTTCTACGCTGGTTCCGTGGGTGCAGAATGTTCAGAATGGAAGGACAGGGAATCTTATGGTTGTTTTAGCAGCGGGGGTTAAATAACATGAGCTACACTATAGTTAGACCATCCAATGTCTAAGTCAACCGAGCTATTTACAATTTGAGTATTCGATAGTGTAATTTCATCATGAGTACCCTCGATAGAATCCTAGGAACGGCTTTGTAACTGCCCTACGAACAGCAGCATATGCCGATCCAAATTCTGCAAAATCGTCATCACGAAAGTCGCCGTACAGAAATAGATACAGATACTCAGCAGACATTGACTGACTCCCACTCGGACAAATTCCAGCGCCAATCAGCCGAAGAAGTTGTTGCAGTCTTGCGTCAGTATTTGCATGAACCAGAAGCATGAGATCGCTGGTTTTAACTCCCAAATTTAGACGCTTTTTACCGTTTATGAAAATTGATATTGAAAATTTTGACCTCACACAGCTTCCAGATGCAGAAGATGATTTTTTTGAATTCAAATCAAGTAACACTCCACATAATGACATCAAGAAGAAACTAAGCTGTGCAGTATCAGGCTTTGCAAATTCTGGAGGCGGATGCTTCATTGTTGGTGTTGATGGTAACGGTAATGCTGATAATGGTTTGTCCTTAAAGATCGGAAAGCAAGATTTACGGGACTGGGCAGATCAAATTGTTAATCAAGTAGAGCCAGTTCCTAAATATGAAATTAAACTAATAAATGATTCGATGGGACGAGGAGTTATTCAAACAGATTCAGTCATTCTGCTTGTTATTATTCATGAAAGCTATGCTGGTCCACACATGGCTCCGGATAATCACTATTACATTCGAGCGGGTGCTCACACAGTCAAAGCCAAACATTTTATTGTTGAGGCGATCTGGGCTAAAAGGCATTTTTCTAAACCGCGATTAACCCACTTATTTAGACTTAAACCTGAAGAAGAGCAAGCTATTCAACTCGGAATTATTGCGCTTACAGATGCTCCAGCTATCGAGGTTAAGATTAATATTTCGCCTTTGCCTCAAATGATTAGCCATTGTGAAAGCCTATTTCCCCTCCAGGTCTCCGTTATCGATCGGAATAACCCATTCTTCTTCGATGTATCAACTTACGATCGAGCGAAAGAGCCTTTTGGAAAGGAGCTACATCTTAAAGTAGAGTATTGCGATCTTGCTGGAAACCCTTACATCTATGAAACTAAGGTTGAGGTTTCTGGATCGATTTCGCCCATTACCATTGGAAATGATAATCCAGCAAAAATAGTTAGAGCACTTGAAGCAATCAACAAAGCTCTTTTACAACTAACAAAGTTCACGCAAAAATTCTGCTAAGTCCAGTTTTGTGTTATCTCAACTATCAGAAAATATATTTGTATATATTAGAAAATTTGATTCCTGAGCTTTCAACAAATATGAGAAATAATTTACGGGCTTATTTGTTTGCCCGTGAGTTCATTATTAGGACAAAAGATGCAGTTTACAATGAGAACCCAAATTATCTAATTCTTCAGTATTATTTTTAAGCTCATTTTTTGCTGAGCAGTAAGCTAAGAATCCTAGAAAATTATGCGTTAATTTATAAAATCACATACAACAATACAAGGTTAGTGAAGCACTCATTGTGTACTTTTATGACTGCTCAAATCTGCCCAAATGATAAATTAATCAAGTATTGAATACTTTTTTGGTGCAACTGAGAATTAAAAGTTAGAATAGAATGTAAAGTCTTTGTACTAAAAAATGGTTGTGCGATGGCAATAGTTGTTACTCTTAGCCCTGAGTTAGAAGCGTTACTGCTTGACAAAGCTGTTCGGCGAGGTCAAGACGTGAGCTTTGTTGCGTCTGAATTGTTAGCCAGTGTCTTAGAGTGGGAAGAGCAGGATTCAGAAGAGGCTATCAAGGGTATTCAGCAAGGATTAGACGATTTTGAGTCAGGGCAATTCCGGTCTTTTCAAGATTTTGCTCGAGAGCAACGCAGCAAATACAATCTGCCAACCGACTCATGAAGTATCGCGTCGAAATCTCAAGCGTTGCAGAGACTGAAGCAGATGGTGCATTTCTAAGATTGTCCCAAGTTACCTCTCCTGCAAAGGCAAGCCAATGGTATTCAGGGCTATTACAGGCAATCGAGTCTTTGTCTCAGATGCCTAAACGCTGTCCATTAGCGCGAGAGGATGAGTATTTTAGCCAAGAGATTCGCCAGTTACTTTATGGGCGGGGGCGTAACTCATACCGAATCCTTTTTACTGTTTTGGAGGGGCAAAACACGTTAACGGTTCGCATTCTCCACATTCGTCACGCATCACAGCAAACGATTGGTGAAGACCCTGAAGAAGCTGACGCAACATAACAATCCGGTTGGAGCGGACTGACAAGAGAGCTTGGTTGGGTTGCAAAGGCTACTAGCAGCCGCTGCACTTCACCGTTATACAGCTAAATTTTGGGCGGGGTGCAGTGCAAACCTCACTAGACAATCTCCGGAAATTTGAAATCTAGTCCTACAGACTTTGATAAAGCGCTTAATCGCCGAGGTGAATTTTGGGAACATCCACGAAATTTGCTTGGAACCACGCGACGGCATCCTGAAGCGCGATATTAATATCTGACTGCGGCAAATCGAGTTCTCGTACTGCTTTAGACGCATCATAATACATCAATTGCGATGACATTCGCGCGCCGTCGAAGGGAACTGAGGGCGTTTTTCCCAAACGGGCGAGGAGCGTTTCATCTACCCACGCAACGGCAACGGGAAGCCACGCTGGAACTCGAGTTTCGGGGGCAGGAATGCCAGTAATTTGAGACAGGCGATCGAGTAGAGATTTGAGGGTAAGATTTTGATTGCCGAGGATGTAGCGATCGCCCGTTTTCCCTTTTTCCAATGCTAAAATATGTCCCCGCGCTACATCTCTAACGTCAATAAAGTTTAAGCCTGTATTGACATAGGCGGGCATTTTATGCGTCAGAAAGCGGACGATAATTTCTCCGGTGGGTGTCGGTTTAATATCCCAAGGGCCGATGGGCGTACTCGGATTGACGATGACAATATCTTGCCCTAATTCGATCGCAGCGCGCGCTTCTCGTTCGGCGTAGTATTTCGATTTTTTGTAATCGCCGATCAGTTTTTCTGGCGGACTTTGATAGGTTTCATCGACCGGAATTCCGTCTTTTCCGACACCAATCGCAGCAACCGAACTGGTATAAACGACGCGATCGATTCCCGATGAGCGAGCGGCAGCAAGGATGTTGCGCGTTCCCAAAACGTTGCAGCGGTAAAGCGCTTCTTTGTCCGCTTGCCAAAGGGAATAATGGGCGGCAACGTGGAAAAGGACTTGACATCCTTGCATTAAACGAGGCAATTCCGGATCGTTGAGATCGCCTTTAACAATTTCGACTTCTAAATTTTGGAGGTTATTTAAAGGACTGCTAGGACGAACCAATGCTTTTACGTCGTAGCCCGATTGTAAGAGCGATCGCACTACATTCGCCCCCACAAAGCCGGTTCCTCCAGTTACAAATGCGCGCATGACCGTAAAACTATAAGTCTAGCGCCTAGGCGATGCCATATTGCTGGCATTATCAGCTTGAAAATTGAGGCTGCCCCAAGTTAACAATAGAACTGACTTCTATGTAAGCGGACTTCACCGGAATCGGGTACCCAAGCCACCCAAGTATCGGCGGACTCTTGGCAAAGGAGTTTAGCTTCGTCGAAACCGTATTCGTTGAGTGGCTGAAGTAATTTTACCCAAGCATCGCGGTTGTAAGTCATATGACAGACGGGATTCCAGCCGGACGCGATCGCTTTTTCTAAGGCAGTGGCGGACAGAGAATTAGAATCGATGGTGGAAAAGGGCATAAGTTTTCTCCGTTGTATAACGATCGATACTGGCTCGAAATGCTTCTTACCGCCAGCGCTCGAAACAAGAGCAAAATATTTTCTGTATCTATTTTTACAAAATACAGCGAGATTGGAGCTATTGTTTGGATAAATTAACAAATCGCGATCGCGGCACTCAGGTAATTGCGTTTAGCGCGCTGCCAAGACAACTCCCACCGCAACAGCTTCCTGTTCTCGCTCGTCCCGCTAGAATAAAAAATTAAGACCCAAAACTTAAAAATGGAGATATAGTAGGCATCACAGCAATTTTGTTGCAAGCTGTCAGCCCAGATCGAGAACTCCCAAGATTCGATTTACCATGAGCGATACTATTTTTGGCAAAATTATCCGCAAAGAAATTCCTGCCGATATTGTCTACGAAGATGACCTCGCCCTCGCCTTCAACGATATTAATCCTCAAGCCCCGACGCATATCCTCGTCATTCCCAAACAGCCGATTCCTCGCCTTTCGGAAGCCACCTCTGAAGACCACAAACTCATGGGACATCTCCTGCTGACGGCTAAGCGCGTCGCCGAACAAGCGGGACTGAGTAACGGCTATCGTTTAGTGATTAATAATGGCGAAGATGGCGGGCAAACGGTAGACCACCTCCATCTTCACATTCTCGGCGGGCGATCGCTGCGTTGGCCGCCCGGTTAGGCTAGAATCAATCTTTTCATGATTTACACTCCTCCCCTCGCTCGTTTAATCGAACAGTTACAAAAACTCCCGGGCGTTGGACCCAAAACTGCCCAACGCTTGGCGCTTCATATTCTCAAGCGTTCGGAGGACGAGGTACAAGCGCTCGCTCGAGCGCTTGTCGAAGCGAAGAAGCAAGTTGGATTGTGTAAAATTTGCTTTCACCTATCGTCAGAACCGACCTGCGAGATTTGCCGCAATACAAACCGCGATCGCGCTACAATCTGCGTTGTTTCCGATTCTCGCGACATTATCGCCCTGGAAAAAACGCGCGAATATCAAGGGTTATACCACGTTCTCGGTGGCGTGATTTCGCCGATGGATGGCATCGGTCCCGACCAACTTTATATCCCCCAACTAATCCGCCGCGCCAGTCAACCGGATGTCAACGAAGTTATTATTGCAATCAGTCCGAGTGTAGAAGGCGAAACAACCACGCTTTATCTCGGTCAACTCCTCAAACCTTTCACGAAAGTTACCCGCATTGCTTTTGGGCTGCCGATGGGTGGCGATTTGGAATATGCGGACGAAGTGACGCTAGCGCGTGCTTTAGAGGGGCGGCGCGAGTTGGACTAGGTAGGGCTTTTGTGAATAATTGACAATTTGAATAATTGACATTTGTCAAGATTTAGCGTGAGATTGGCATTCTAAACAATTTGATTTTGAATGGCTTTCGCTAAGCGAACGTGCAAGCTATGGCTGGCTTTGTAAGCGAGAAAGTGCGCTCTGGGGAAGGTTCCGAGCAAGCTGAGATCGCCGACTAAATCTAAGAGTTTGTGGCGGGCGGGTTCGTTCTCGAAGCGCAGGGGAGGATTAAGCCAACCGTTGCGATTGCACACTAACGCATTATCCAAACTGCCGCCTTTAATCAATCCGAGTTCGCGCAACCGCTCGATTTGATCGGCAAAACCAAAAGTACGGGCGGGAGCGATCGCCGAAGCAAAGGGTTCGCGGTTGGGATACCACGTTGCCCACTGTTGCGCGATCGCCGGATATTGAGCAAAATCGATGCCGTAAGTAAAACACAACTCCGAGGAAGGAACCGCTGTCACAAACGCATCGCCCTCAACAACAGTAATGGGCGATGTTAGGACTCGGGGTTCCGGCTCCTCGACACTATCCGATCTTAAGCCAGCGCGCGCGATCGCCTCCGTCCATTCTCGCGCCGAACCATCTAATAACGGCACTTCTGGGCCGTCAATTTCAATTCTGGCATTATCCACGCCACTCGCCGCCAAAGCCGCCAACAAATGTTCAACCGTGCGAACCGTTGCTCCTTCCTGCTGCAACTCCGTCGAAAGCATCGTTTCGCCCGCCGCACTCGCTAGCGCCGGAATTTGCGGTTCTCCCGACAAATCCACCCGCACGAAATAACGACCTTCTCCGGCTGCTGCGGGTAGCACGCGCACCCGAGTTTGCGCTCCCGAATGCAGGCCCACGCCCATTCGTTCACAAGGTTCCTTTAATGTCTGCTGCATCCTCACCTAACAATTTATTCAAAGTTGGTCAGCACTTTATTATCTGCACCAGAATCATCAAAAAGTAGCGGATAGTGGACAGTTTGAAAGCTGCTATCCACTATCCGCGATTCACGATTAGAACCGTTCCCCAATCCCAAAGTGGAAGCGACTGCCCCCATCGATATTGAAACCGTAATCGATACGAATCGGACCTAGAGGAGATTGAACGCGCACGCCCAAGCCATAACCCAAACCATCGCCCGGTTTATTGCGAATCACTGCCGGTTTTCCAGGAACATCGCTTCCTGTTCCTAAATCCGTCCCGTAATCTACAAAGAGCGCCCCACCAATCCCAAACCGGCTGATCGCAAATAAGGGAAAGCGATATTCCGCCGTAAACTGAAGGTAAGAACGACCGCTGCCAACTCCGCCTTCTGTATAACCGCGCACGGAATTAGCACCGCCGATCGCGAACGCCTCGTAGGGCGGTAAATCCCCAAAGATCGTTCCGCCTTGAATATTAAACGCTAGCGCTTCCGGTCCGGGGGTAAAATTCGTGAACTCCACCGGAATATAATAGCTGTAACTCCCTCGCAGTCGGCTCATCAAAATATTCCCCGAACCGACTGGAATGGTTTGATCCATTGCCAAGCGCAACAGCGAACCGCTCGTCGGTTGGAAGGGATTATTCCGCAAATCTTGCGACGCACCGAAGTGGAGTGCCAGCATTTGGTCTTTGCCGCTGTCGCTGAAAGAAAGGAGATTGCCCAACTCATCTCGCGGGCTGCGATCTCCTCGGCTATCTTCTACTGAAACACCTTGAAAATCTAAGCCAGCCGACACATACCACGGCGATTGTTCAAAAGGACTTCCTCCCAAAGGCTGCCCGAAAGTAATCCCGCCGCCCGTGCGCACAATCCGGGGGCGATCGCCATTGGGCAGGCGGATATCGGGATTTCCTTCATCAAAAATCAATGAGATCGACCGGCGGCGGAAGGCATTAACTGTATAAGACAAGCGATTCGGATGAGTAGCAATCCAAGGATCGGTGAAACTGAGATCGAATAAAAATTCTCGCGTCCCGAGTTGCGCTTCTGCTGAGAAGGTTTGGTTGTTACCGCCGACATTTTTCTGTTGGTAACTCGCCGTTCCGAAGAAACCGCTAGCAGAACTAATCCCCGCCCCCGCTGCCACCGAACCCGTACTCGCTTCGTTGACATCGACATTCACAATAACTTTCGACGGATCGCTTCCCGGCGAGAAGGAAAACTTCACGTCGTCAAAAATCCCCAAGCCAAAAACGCGCTCTAAATCTCGCTGGGCGGTTTGGCGGTTGAAGACATCACCGGGTTTGAGTTCGATTTCCCGCGTAACGATGAAGGGGCGAGTTACGCCGTCCACGGGTTCGTTCTCGTCATTAAAAAATCTGACGCGAATGTCTTCAATGTTCCCTTCGGCGACAACAAGCGTTACAGTTCCATCTCGTCCGACTTCCGGCGCGCCCACGACTTGGGCTAAATCGTAGCCCTGCTCTTTGTACCAGTCGTTCAAGCGCAGAATTCCCGCTTGGAAGCGGCGCAGATTGAGAATTTTACCGTATTGATTTTGAAAGATTTCGTCAACTTTTTCTTGGGGAAGAACGCCCTCACCTTCGCGCTGGGGAATTGTTTGAATGACAACGCGGTTGAGAATGGGATTGGGTTCGACCTTGAAGGTAATGCGCACGCCCAAGGGGGTATCTTCGGGCAGGACGGTTACGTTAGAGAAGTAGCCCGTAGCGAAGATTTGGTTGACATCTTCTTGGAGGATGGTGCGCGTCGTCGGTCGTCCGGCGCGAGTGCTAATCACCCGGTAAATCTCGTTGAGGAGTTCGGGATCTTGGGTTCCGTCGATCGCGAGTTCGGCGACGAGGACTTGAGGATCGGGGGCTGGTGCTGCTTGCGTTCCAGAAGGTGCGGGTGCGGGCAATGTTGGCGGCGTTGCTTGCGTTCCAGAAGGTGCGGGTGCGGATGGCGTAGATGGCGTTCTGGAAGGAACGGGTAACGAAGGGGGCGTTGAGTCTTCCAACCGCTCGGGCTGCTGTTCGGTTTCCGGGGGGGCAGGCTGTCCGGGGAGTGGTGTTTGGACGAGTTGGGGTCTATGTTTTTCGAGGCTGGGGATGGTGCGAACGGCGACGCTTTCGCTTTCTGCATTGGGCGTAATGGAGGGGCCATTAATTGCCAAAGACTCAACCACCGCAGCGGGATGACTCGCGACTAAGATCTCGTTAACGTCATTATTGCTACTGGCTTCGGGGATTGAGAGAGGAACAGCAGCATCATTCGGTGTTGCAGTTGGGGCGTTGGTTGCTGTCGGGCTAACACCGATCGCTGTTTCTGTCTCGGCTGGAAGGTTTGAAGGAATATTAGCCGCTGGGAGAGCCGACTCGATCGCTTTTTTCGTTTTTAATAATGAAGGCGTTTGGCTGCCTTCATCCGGCAGTTCCCACTGTTCTCTTGGCTGTTCTCCTGGCGAGGTTAAAGAATTCGCACGGACTGTCCCCGCTCCCCCGAAGGTCAGACAGGACAGCAGGATTGTTGCGATCGCAATCCGTAATCGCAGATTTCTGATTTCGTTTAGCACGTCCACACACCACACTCACTCAATCAATCAATACTGTGTACTTATCGGTCATTTGTCGAGGGCAGTTGTGTCATCTGGTTTTGTGTCATAACCGTCTCGACCCGCTGAAGAACTTGCTGGTATGCTGTCTCGATTTGACCGAGATCGCGACGAAATCGATCTTTATCCATAACCTTTGCTTCGGGATCGGTTTCGGCACTATCCCAAAGCCGACAAGTATCCGGGCTGATTTCGTCGGCAAGTCGAAGTTGGCCTTCGCGATCGAATCCAAACTCCAGTTTGAAGTCTACCAGGGTAATTCCACCTGCTGCAAAGAATTTTTGCAAATGCCCATCGATTTCTAGGGCTAATGCTTTGAGGCGATCGAGTTGTTCCGACGTTACAATCTCCAGTAACAGGATGCGATCGCGCGTTAGCAGCGGATCGCCTAACTCATCATTTTTTAGATAAAATTCCACCAACGGCTGCGCCAAAATTTGTCCTTCCGGCAATCCTGTTTGCCTGCACAAACTTCCCGCAGCAATGTTACGGACAACCACCTCTAATGGTACGATCTCCACAGCGCGAATCCGCATTTGGTTGCTCGCCGGACAGTCTAGGTAATGTGTGGGAATGCCTTTGGCTTCGAGGTCTTGAAATAATACTGCCGACACCCGACAGTTAATTTCGCCCTTTCCCTGAATTTGACCGCGCTTCTGTGCGTTAAAGGCAGTCGCATCATCTTTATAATGTGCCAAAAAGATGTTGGGGTCGTCGGTCGGATAGATAATTTTGGCTTTGCCTTCGTAAAGTTTTTCGGGTTGGGACACAATCGTAAATTTTCTGAGAAACGGTCTGCTCTACTCTTGATATCGATCGCTGCATTACGAGTGCGGTCTAACTCGCCTTCACACCGAACAGCTATGCCAACGAATATACAGCTTTTTGGGGACTTTCTCCGTGCAATTGCAGCAATTTTGTTAGGGCGTTTGTAATCGCAGTACGATCTCAAAAACGATAAACCTTTATCTTCGGTTATCCGCCGCCTTTGGGAATCGCCAAACGACTAGCGGTCGAGCGTCTGCCCAAAAAAGTTTCTGAAGGTACAATTTAAAAAGGCGTTAGGGAATATTTATAAATGTAGGTGGGTCACTGCGCTAACGCATTCGCACAATCTAGCACACAGGGAGGACGGAATGGTGAATTCCAACGATCGCGCTCGCGCTGACAAAGATAGTTTTCTTTATCCTCACGTTCCCTATCGAGGCGATTTCACGCCGGGTAACGTGGTTTTTAATGCTAATCTACAGGAATTTGCCCAGCGCGTAAATGTTTTGTGCAATTTGGAAACGGCTGGCAAGATTTCCACCGAAGAAGCTTACCAACAGATTAAAGACCTTTGGAAGCAACTCAAACAAAGTAAAAAAGAGTTAGGGATCGGTCCGTAATTTGAAATTCGGATCGATTCCCTGTCTCTTCAGCCGATCTAAGTGAAATTTCGGAATTAATAACTTATTTTGCCGTCATCGTATGAACGCCATCCCAGTTTTCCGGGGGAGGGATGTTTAAGTATTGTTGCGCGCGTTGCAGGTGGAATAGCGTCGCGCGATCGCTGGGCTGCAAATTTTGAGCATCCCAGAAGAACTTTAAGGCTTTCTGAAAGTTGCGTTGAATGTAAGCCTCGCGCCCGCTGCGATACAAGTCTAAAAAGCGTTCTAAATCTGAAGCGATCGCGTTTGGACGCAAATCCAGCAGTTCGTAAATACTGACGGGCTGCATTCTCCCTTTAACGCGAATTTTATCGAGTTCTCTCACCCAAAGGTGCTTGCTCCCCCCGCACATTTCATAAGTAAATTCACTGAGAATAATATCGCAACCGTACTCCTTCGTTAAACTCTCCAAACGGGAACTTAAATTAACGCTATCGCCAATAACGGTATAGTCCATCCGTTTTTTCGAGCCAATATTCCCCGATACCACATCCCCCGAACTAATCCCAATCCCAAAGCGAATATCGGGCTTATTAACTGCGCGTCCAATCCGATTGAACTCTGCCAAACGCTGGCGCATATCCAGAGCCGATTGGACTGCCATCCACGCATGATTTTCCAACGGTAAAGGCGCGCCAAATACAGCCATCAAAGCATCGCCAATAAACTTATCGAGCGTACCTTGATAGTTAAACACGGCCTCCACCATTGTTTCAAAATAGCGGTTGAGCAAGTCCACTACTTCCGTCGCTTCCAAATTTTCCGTCAGCGTCGTGTAGCCCCGAATATCGGAAAACAAAATCGTCACATCCTTACGTTCGCCGACCATCAAACTATCATCCCCTAAAGCCATCACCTGTTCGGCAACGCCGGGAGTCATGTAGCGGTAGAGGGTTGATTTCATCCGCTTTTCGTTGCTGATATCTTCGAGAACGACTAAACCGCCTTGAACGCGCCCTTCGGGATTGGTTAGCGGATTGACGGTTAAATTGAGGCTGCGATCGATTTCTTTGACTTGACTGCGTTGGAGGGCAGTAGAAGCCCGAGCATCGAGGGGACTTTCTCCCCAAAGCCAATAAATATCGGCGTTTTTCCGTTCGGGAATGGCGAGCATATAGCGAACCGGAGCGATGGACGGTTCGGCTCCGGACGTTTTTCCGTTTCGACGGCGGGCTTTAGTGATGGGACGTTCGGGAAGCTCTGTATTCTCCAGCAAGCCAATTTTGAGGGTTTGCTCGGGAACGTAATGTTTGGCTCCTGTGGTAAAACTATCTTTTAAGCGCCATTGCAGGCGGTCAACGGGAACGACTTCCCAAACGTAGCGCTCGACCAATTTGCATTCCCACAACTGCCGCAGTTGGTTGTTGTGCAGTTGGTCTTTAGGGAGTCCGAGCAGTTCTAAGGCTGCGTCGTTGATGGTGACAATTTTTCCTTCGAGATCCGTGGAAATAACAGCATCGGAAAGGCTAGCGAGGATGTCTTTTTGGTACTGTTTTTCAGTGAGGACGGCTTCAAAGAGTTTGGCGTTTTCGAGGGCTATCCCTGCTTGAATGTTGAACGCCTGCATGAACTCTTCGTCAGAAGCGCTGAAGCTTCCTTGTTCTTTATTAATGAGTTGCGTCACTCCGATTAACTCGCCCGCCGAGTTGAAAACCGGCATACAGAGAATGCTGCGGGTACGATAGCCCGTGCGTTTGTCGGTACTGGGATCGAAGCGCGGATCTTCGTAAGCATCGGGGATATTAAGGGTTTTGCCCGTGGAGGCGACGTAACCGGCAATACCGCGATTGGCAGAAATGCGAATTTCCAGCATCGTCTTGCCATCGGCTTTGGCGACTTTCGTCCAGAGTTCTTTTTTTTCTTTACTTAATAAGAATAGGGTACTGCGATCGGCTTTCATCAAGCGGCGCGCTTGTTCCATCACCGATTTGAGCGTGGCTTCGAGGTCTAAACTTTGTCCGAGGCTGGAGGTGGCTTTGAGGAGGGCGGCAGCCCCGCGTTGGTTGCGGGCTGCCATGTAGAAAGATTGGCAGGTTTCTAGGATAATACCCATCGAGGAGGTAAAATCGTGGAAGCGCTGTTCGTCTTCTGCATCGAAAGGAACCTCTCCAGCTTTGTTGAGGAGTTGGACGACAGCAACAATGCGATCGCTACTACTCGAGATGGGCATACACAACAAAGTTTTGGTGCGGTAGCCAGAACGTTCGTCGATTTCTTTGTTGAAGCGCGGATCTTTATAAGCATCGGCAATATTGGCACTTTTCCCCGTAGCGGCAACGCGCCCGATGATGCCGACATTGAGCGGAATCCGCACATCACGGGTTTCACCGTTCTGCCCGCGAGTGACTTTCGACCATAGCAACCCTTTATCCGTGTCTACAAGATAAATGCTGGTTCGTTCGGCTTGCAGAATTTGACCGATTTTTAAAGTGACAGCCTCCATCACTTGCTCGAGCATGGCTTCTAAGGTTTCGCTGTTAATCATGTCCAGCGCTCTCAGAAACTGTTGAAACTCAGCCGTAATAAAATCGAGCAAACAAACGAATTCGCCCATCGAGAGATCTTTAACTCGATTGACGAGGACGTTGGTTCGATTGAGTTGATTGAACTGAGTGAGTGTTGCGAGAATACTACCAGAGTTGGAGAGTGTCATAATCGAGAGGGTTCTGCGATCGCTGTTGATTCAACAGGTTGGGAGCGAGCAAGGCTCAGACTACAGAGACAGTAGGAAGACTAAAGCGATTTCAGATTGGATATTGGTAAAGCTGACCGACTGACGACTAGACGCATTCTGGAGGATGCGAAATTGCCTTTTGGGCGGCTGACTGCTGCCGAAGACAACAAACCTATTGCATAAGAAACCCCAGCGTTTGTCCGAAGGATTGGAAGCGATGACCCGAGAATGCAGAAGAATGCGGTTTTGGTAACACGGATGGTTAACGTTAACTATTTATAAGTGTATCTGTTGGTATTGGGGCAGTTAAACCGTGAGATTACCGAAAAAAACTACGAATTTTAGAACGCGAGTTGTCAAGCAGAGGAAGCTCGTGCGTCTCGCTCTCCCCATCCCCCCGTACCGGACGGGAACAGCCAAGCGGAGTGCGCCCTAACCTTCCTCTACTCGCTTTCCGATTAAGCAGCGGTTGCCAAATTTTGAGCCGTAAGAACGTTTTTGTAATAGGCTTGTAATTGCCGCGTTGCTGCCGACCAACTCCAGCGCTCTGCTTCTTGACGGGCATTAGCGCGCAGGTTTTCTCGTTCGGTATCGGCAGCGAGGAGTTTTTGCGTAGCGGAGATCGCACCCTGGGGATCGTTCGGCTCGAAAAGATAGCCGTTAACGCCGTTGGTCACAATATCGGGAATGCCGCCCGAGCGTGCCGCCACTACCGGACAACCGGCTGCCATCGCCTCGAGCAGAACCAGTCCCAAGGTTTCCGTGCGAGAGGGGAAGACAAAGGCATCGGCAGAGGCGAAGGCTGTCGCGAGTTCGATTCCCTGCAAATACCCAACAAAATTGACGGGTGTACCTGCAAAATGCTGTTCTAAAGCTTTCCGATGCGGTCCATCGCCCACAATCGCCAGTCTCGCGCCGGGAATCGCTTCGAGAACGGGGCGAATTTGCTCGATCTCTTTTTCCGGGGAGACGCGCCCGACGTAAAGTAAAAGGGGGCGTTCTGGATGGCCTTTAGAAAGACGAAATCTCATTTTTGGGCAGGCTAGATGCGGTTGAAATAATTCCGTATCTACACCGCGCTGCCACAAGTCCGTTCGCTCGATCCCATGAGTCGATAATTCTTCTACCATTGCCGTAGAAGTACATAGATTAAGTTGAGCCTGATTGTGAACTGCTTTCAGTAATTCCCACAAAAAACCTTCGAAAGCACCAAATCCATAGTGGTGAAGATACTGAGGCAAATGGGTATGATAAGAAGCGACCAGAGGAATATCCATGACTTTGGCGTAGTAAATGCCGCCCAAACCGAGAACGGCTGGATTGACGACATGGATGAGGTCGGGTTGAAAGCGTTCGAGGACTTTGCGCAGTGTTGGGCGCGGCAATGCCATTTTTAACTCGGGATACATCGGTAGGGGAAAGGCAGAAAGCCCATGAATTTGCGCGCCTTTATATTCTTTGAGTCCGCCCTCCGGACAGACAACGAGAACTTTATCGCCATTGCGCTGCAAATGTTCGACAGTATGACGCAAGCGCGTGACAATGCCATCGACTTTGGGTAAAAAGGTTTCTGTGAATAGGGCAATTCTCATAACTTAACGCTCCTAATCCCGACAGAGGTTAGAGCAAACGGGTGATTTTACAGCCAAACCATACCAGAAAAGTCCCCCTTATTCTTCATACTTCTTAAACTGTGAGGGCGTTTTACAATGATGAAGCTATAATCCGAACTTTTCGAGTAAAATTGCCAGAGAAACTCCTGCGTCGAAGTTTAATTGCAGGCGACGCAAGAACCGTTTCTTTTCCTTGCCGCACGCCTAGTTTCAAACCGGAACCCTATCCATGTCTGAATTGATTGCTAGCCCAGAATCCAGAACGCCCGCCTTAGTGGGAGGAGCGAATTCAACTGAACCTTGGTCGGTGGAGCAGGATGCAGACTCGCTCATGGACGACCTTTTTGCCGATTTGGAGCGACTGATTGAGGGAGGGACGCAGTTACCGAGGGAAACCGCCGCCGTAGAATCCGCGCCAATCCCCGCCTTAACAATGCCCGAACTCGCGCCCTTGTTGGTTTTGGAAAATAATGCTCCGGTGGAAGAGTCGCCTGCTGAAGTGCTACCGCTCCTGCCCGAGTCTCGGGCTGAGTTTCGTGAAGTGCCTCAATCTTATGAGGTTACAGCGCCAGTAGCTCGTCCGAAACGACGCGGCTCGATGCAGCACCTCGATAAGATTTTGTTTGGAGTCGCCTGCGTTGCTTTATTGGGCGCGATCGCTTGGTTATTCAGTCAGGGAAAAATCAATGTTAAGCCCCTCACTTGGCCGAAGTTTGGAGCCATGCGCGTCGAGACACTTTCGCCTCAAGCGGAAGTCGTTCCCGTTTCGGAGGCAGACGCTCAGTTCGCTAATTATATGCTGCGATCGCTGAATTTAATCGATAGCAAAGTCGCTAGTTTGCCAACCCCTAACTCTTCAAACTCCTCGGTGTTGCCTCCTGCTCCCGGAACGGCGGCTGCAAACTCGGCTCCCAGAAGCCTTGAATATATTCCCATGCCGCTTTATCCTAATGTTCCAGGAACGGCTGGAAGTCTGCTTCCGTCATCCGTTCTCGAACCTTTGCCGCCCGCTGCTAAGTCACAACCGGCACAACCTCCCGCATCGACTCAGAAAGCGGCAGCCTCGCCATCCAAACCAACGGCTCGCCCTGCAACATCCCCTTCCCAAACGGCACAACCTTCTTCTCAAGCTGCCACTAAACCGGTATCGCCTGCGCCCCAAGCTGCCGCAGCACCCCGTTCTGCTGCAACCGTTGCACTACCCTCTTTCCCTCCCTCACCGCCGCGCGTCGCTCCTGTTGCTCCCTCCGCAACCGCATCGCTTCCTCCTTCTCCCGAGCCTCCCCTCGGCAAGTATTCCCTCGTCGGTTTAATCGTGAGTTCGGACGGCAGTTCGGCAGCACTGTTCAATCTTAATGGCGTTGCCCAACGAGTTCGGGCAGGAGAAGCCATTGGCGATAGCGGTTGGACTCTTTATTCGGCAGGGAACCAGAGTGCCGTTATGCGACGCAATGGAGAAGTTCGAGAAATTTATGTCGGTCAGAAGTTTTAAGGGATGAGGAGTGGATGTCTCCAAAGTTTGTCTTCAATCTCTTAATAGGCAGTCTTGAAATTGGGCTTCTGGCAGTATCTGCGATAGATAATTGTTTGCCAATCGCGGATTACGGATAATAGATTATTGAATAACTGAAGAAGCGAATGGGCATTTTTGAGGATTTGAGTCAATTTTTGGAAGCGCGGCTTGAAGAGTTTCTGCGAAATAATCCCCATTTAGAACTGCAAGCGTTAGACGAGCAATTGCGCGAGCAGGAAGATGGGACTTTACGCTTGATTTTGGATTTACAACGCCAAGAGAAGCAGTTACAAGATGATATTCTGGCGCTCGCGCAGGATATTCAATTGTGGCACGGTCGGGCGAGTAAAGCGGAAGCGTCAAGTCGTATGGATTTGGCAAATGCGGCGCGGGAAAGGGAGGCTGCTTTATTGCGCCAGGGCAATCAACATTGGGGTCAGATGCAAGGGATAAAGCAACGCATCGAGCAATCCAAGGATTTAGTGCGGCAAATCCAGCGCCGACGGGAAGAAGTGAGAGCCGAACTCGCTCGCGTGCAAGCGGCTACTGCATCGGCTAAAGCAAGTTTGGATTCGGATACTCAAGGTTGGAATCAAGCGGGAACTTATCAACGCTCTAAGTCGGGTGCAGACCCCCTCGACGCGCAATTTCAGCGCTGGGAAATGGATAAGGAAATTGAAGAGATGAAGCGAAAGATGGGCAGTTGAGAAGCGAGTTTTAATCGGAGGGCGCGGTTTTCTTTTTCCAGGTAGGCGGCTCGATTTTAAAGGAGATTTGGGTGGGTGGGAGCGATTTCGCGACTCGAGCGTCAACCTCGGAAATATTTTGAGGGTTGACAAAGTTCATTTTTTGTGGATTTGAGATAGTATCGGATGGTTTGCTGGAATTTGATGCGATCGCGAGGGCAATCCCGCAGGCGATGTAAATTGGCATCGGCACGTTGAGGGCAGCAAACCACTGGTATAACTCGACGGCTCCGAATAAAAGTCCGAAACTAATCAGCCAAATTCTCATGGGTTAGAAGCAACGATTAACGGTGGAGGCGGGACTTTAAAGCAAATAAACCTTCAAAAGGATAAGGCGAGATGAATTTCATCCGGTTCGAGGCGCTCGCGAGTAATGCGACCGTCGCGAAAACAGACAATGCGTTTTGTCATCCGCGCTACTTCGGGTTCGTGAGTAACCATGATAACAGTAATTCCGGAAGCATTTAGTTCGCCGAAGAGTTCGATAACTTCTGCGGTCGTTCGAGAATCGAGCGCGCCCGTAGGCTCGTCGGCTAGAAGGATCAGGGGGCTGTTGACCAGAGCGCGAGCAATGGCAACCCGCTGCTGCTGTCCGCCGGAGAGTTGATTGGGTTTATTATTCATTCTGTCTTTTAGGCCGACGCGAATCAGCATTTGTTCGGCGCGATCGCGTCGTTCTCGAGGGGGGATTCCCGCATAGATAGCTGGGAGTACCGCATTTTCGACAGCAGTCAATTGAGGAAGCAGGTGGAACTGCTGAAATACAAAACCAATTTTACGGTTGCGGATTCGTGCCAACTCCGACTCTGGGAGTTGAGAAACATCGTAGTTATCAAGATAATAGTGTCCAGAACTAGGGCGATCGAGACAGCCGATGATATTCATTGCTGTAGACTTTCCCGAACCCGAAGCACCGACGATCGCGCAATACTCGCCTTTTTCGATAATTAAGTTTACGCCGTCGAGGGCGTTCACTGCCGTATCGCCGCTACCGTAAACTTTCGTAATTTCTTCCAAGCGAACGACAGCAGGTTTATGGGCAGTAAGATCGCGGGTAGAGGAGAATTGCGTCATTACAATAAATTAAGTTTGAAGCCCCGCCCTTGCAGCAGTGCGTGTGACGGGGGGATTGTGGTCTTTAAAGTTCTCTGCCCGGAAAGCGTCGCTCCGTAGTTAGCAAAGAGTGCTAATTGGTTAATCAGTGTTATCTATGATATTTTAATGAATTGTTTTAACTTGTGACTTTCCTAAACTACCGTTATCAAACTCAATCGCAATAAGGAGCAGGGAATTTGAAACTTTTTTGGGGATTGCTCGGCTTGTTGAGCTTATCGCTTCTAACGCCGACTGCCAACGCACAGGAATTATTAACCGAACACGCTGGAGAAGAGCGGAACCCCACAAGTTTAGACGCAACTGAAAGCGCTCTTCCTGACAAACAACGCTTGATTTCTGAGGCAACAGAAAGTTCTGCTCTTATCAGAGTTCAGATTTCTGAGTTGAATTCTGGCGCTAGCGACTTTACAGAGATTGAAAGTATTGAAAGCGCTCGCTCGCAAGAACCAAGCTCGATTCCCGACAACCCAGATTTAGCTCAGAGACCCGAGTTCGACTCCGGCGATCGCGATTTAATAGAGATTGAAAGCATTGAGGTCGGCATTACAGGCCTGCAATTACTGATTAAGAGCAACGGAGCCATACGCTTTCAAAGTCAGCGATTGTCAGGGGGCGTTCAACAGATTTTGATTCGCAACGCCCGCCTCGGCAGTAGTGCGAGCGCTCCAACCGCTTCGGGACGTTATATTTCTCGATTGCGAGTTCAACAGCTTGACTCGCGTACCGTAGTTCTTTTTGTCGAACCGCGTGCAGGCTATGAGGTTGGTGATATCTCGCAACGCAGCGAGCGGTTATTAACTGTTGATTTACGAGAGATTCGCGTTTCTCCGATACCGTCGCCTCGAGTCCCCTCGCCGCCGGTACGTCCCGGACAGCCACCCACAGTTGGGCCTCCAACACTCCCTAGAGGACGGATTCTTATCGCGATCGATCCCGGACACGGCGGGCAAGATCCGGGCGCGATTGGTATTAATGGATTGCAGGAGAAAGATGTTATCTTACCAATTTCGCTGGAGGTACAACGTCTGCTGGAACAGCAAGGAGTAAGCGTATTGATGACGCGATCGAGCGATTATTTTGTCAGCTTAGAAGAACGCGCTCGTATGGCAAACAGCGATCGAGCCAGCTTATTTGTCAGTATTCACGCCAATGCCGTCAATCGCTCCAATGTGAGCG
Organism: Oscillatoria sp. FACHB-1406; assembly: GCF_014698145.1. Classification (NCBI taxonomy): domain Bacteria; kingdom Bacillati; phylum Cyanobacteriota; class Cyanophyceae; order Oscillatoriales; family Oscillatoriaceae; genus Oscillatoria; species Oscillatoria sp. FACHB-1406. The sequence goes on from NZ_JACJSM010000004.1 coordinate 272,065, forward strand.
GCGTTGAAACCTATTATTTATCCAGCGGTCGCGGTTTAGCAGAAACCGTTCAAAGCAGTATTATTCAAACAACAAACGCCAGAAATCGAGGCGTAAAACAAGCTAGATTTTACGTGCTGCGTAATACTTCTATGCCCTCAATCCTCATCGAAGTTGGATTTGTTACAGGGGTCGAAGATGCTGCACGACTCGCCAATCCTAATTATCAATCGCAAATGGCTGCTGCGATCGCGCAAGGAATTCTCCGTTATATTCAACAATCTCGCCCTTAAGCCCCATAAAAGAAACTCCCCTCAGTGTTAAGTTTGAGGAGAGTTTCTTTAAAATATAACCTGGCACCGAGCTATTGTCCCAGTCGGCAACCCGACGAGTATCTTCACCGCAACAGCGTTTCACCTCCGAGTTCGGGATGGAATCGGTGTGGTTCCA